>JBIPND010000109.1:0-7566 GCA_044374015.1 Luteolibacter sp.
GAAACCAGGTAGGCAAGTTGCTGGATCAGTGCGATCCCGTCGGTTTCCGCAGCGATTTTGATCACCTGCGGGTCTTTCAGAATCAACCGTTGGATCAGGCTGAGGTCGTCGCTGAGGGTTGCGGAAAATAACAGATTCTGGCGCTTCGGCGGCAGCAGGGCGAGGATGCGGTCCACTTCTTCCTTGAACCCTAAATTGAGCATCTTATCCGCTTCATCGAGCACCAAGGTGGCGATGGACGAGAGTCGCACGGCGTTTTTTTCCACCATTTCCAACAGCCGCCCGGGAGTGGCGACCACGATATTCGCCTTGCCGATGGCTTGCATCTGGGTGTTGGCCGAGACGCCTCCATACACCGCCAGGCAGGTGGGTCGCCAGCGGAGTGCCGGGATGAAGGTTTGGAAAACCTGCTGGACTTGATCCGCCAGCTCGCGCGTCGGCACCAGCACCAGCACCGTAGGTTCCCGATAAGCGGCATGAGTCGCCTGTTCGAGGTGGTGCAAAATCGGCAGCACATAGCCGGCCGTTTTCCCCGAGCCGGTTTTGCTGATTCCCAGCACGTCTTTGTTACCGAGCACCGCCGGGATCGCTTGTTGTTGGATCGGAGTGGGTTCGGCATAACCCTCCGCCTGCAAAGTCTTCAGGAAAACGGGCGACAAACCGAGCAAGGTAAAGGACATGGAACGCAAAGGCTGACCGTTCCTGAAAATCCTGGCGAGCCTGTATTCGCAAAGATGGCAACCAACTTCTTGAGATCCTGCCCGCCCCGCACCAGCAGACGCCGGATTGGGAGCTGTTGGACCGTTTTCGCGAAAACCTTGGCGAATCCCGTCCGCTCGTCGCCTCGCCAGGGCATCTTTTCAAAAGCGGCGACCGCCGTAATTTCCGCAGCCTGCTCAGCCAGCTGTTAGGCTCGGAGGCCGGGTGGAGCTTCTACGTCGATTCGGCACCTTCGCGGACCACGCTCTTGATCAACGACCGCATCGAAGTCTGGTCGCCGAAAAAGGGCACGCGCAACGAGCTCGGCCGCTACCTGGCACCGTCGCAAGCCGCTTGAACCGCGCAGACCGTGCCCATGGGGAATCCAAGAGGCGTAAGAATCGCCTTACGGGGTCTCCTCATGGGCTAGGCGATCCGCTATCCGCCCCTCCATGTGTCACCACCGCAAGCGCCCTAACATAATTTCTATCAGGGAGCTGTGGCAAACGGCTCGGCGGTGCTCCGGCGATCGACCTCCTGCGGCATCCAGGTCCACGGATTGACATTCTTCTGCGTGAACACCGCGAGACCGATCACCCCGACGTTACGTGTGTTAGAGTGGCGGAGATTGGCATAGGAATTCGAAACGCTCGAAAACTTGAACGCCGCCACCCGGCTATAACTGGTGCGGAAACCTTCCGCTTGTAGTTGCTCATCGCTTCGATGCCGGCCGGGTCGTTGTAGTAAATCACATCCGTGCCTGCGGGCTTGGTCGAGGCGCGATCGAATGATGGCGTTAGGCCTGTGAAACGGGATCGATCGCAAAACCTACGCCCGAGTGCTCTGCGATTACGCGGACGGAAATTCGACCCCGCCACTCGCGCTTTCAATGGCCGCTCGATCATCACTGGAATCCCGCGTTTGCCGGATGCTCAAGCCAACAGCCCCGTTCGGAGCGAAACTTCTGCTAGCCATGGGTTGCGCCGGGCTGGCCGCCGCCTGCTTGCTTGCCATGATCGGACGCAAGTCGGCCACCGCGTCGCCGAACGAAGTCCGCCTCCGCCTGACCGCGGATCCCTTTCCGGCGGAGCGCTGATCGGCGCTTGGATTTGCGCAGATGCTGCGTTGTGAATCCGGTCGGATTTCTGGCATGGTCGCACCCGTGATCGAACTTTTGGAAAACATCCGGATAATTTCCCCTCATGCGGAACCGATCCTCGTCATCTCCTTCACCGCGATCCTCGGGTTACTGCTCGGCTCGATCAAGGTGCGCGGCATCAAGCTGGGCGTCGCCGGGATGTTGTTCAGCGGGCTGCTGCTAGGGCACATGGGCCTGACGCTGGAGCCGGAGTTGTTATCGTTTCTCAAGGAATTCGGCCTGGCCTTGTTCGTCTTCACCGTGGGACTTCAGTTAGGCCCCGGGTTTTTCAACTCGATGAAAAAGGACGGGCTCAAGCTCAACGCGCTGGCCGTTCTGGTGATCGTGCTCGGCAGCCTGATCGTCTTCGGCGGCGGCCGCTGGTTGGGCTGGGATACCGGCGTGATGTCCGGCATTTTCTCGGGAGCCACCACCAACACCCCGTCGCTCGGTGCCGCGCAGCAGGCGATGGCCACCGCCGCGGACGGCGCCCAACAGGCCGGTCTATCAGCGATGGCCTACGCGAATGTCTATCCGCTCACCATGCTGCTGCGCATCCTGGTGGCGCAGGTCGCGGTGTTGTGGCTGATGTGAAACCGGGGATTGTATCCGGCGCGATGCGCGTTTAACTGCGGCGATGGCGGGCGAATCAAAACAAGTGATCATCATCGGCGGCGGGCTGGCGGGTTTGGCCTGCGCGGTCCGCTTGCTGGAAGGCGGGGCGCGGCCCTTGCTGCTGGAAGCCTCGGATGGCGTCGGCGGCCGGGTGCGGACCGATCGCGCCGGCGGTTTCCAACTCGACCGCGGATTCCAGGTCTATCTGAGCGCCTATCCCGAAGCCGGCCGGCTGCTCGATTTGGAAGCCTTGGATCTGCGCCGCTTCCGGGCGGGTGCGCTGGTTTTCAAAAACGGGAAACTCCGGCGGGTGATGGATGTTTTCCGCCACCCGCAACACCTGTTAGCCTCCGCGCTGGCACCGGTCGGCACCTTGGCGGACAAACTGCGGGTCGCCAAACTGCGCTTCCAAAGGCGTGACGGAACCACCAGCCCGGACCAGACCACCGCCGAGTTCCTGCGCGGCTTCGGGTTTTCCAACAGCATGATCGACGGCTTCTTCCGCGCCTTCTATGGCGGGATTTTCCTCGAACGCGAGCTGCGCACCTCGAGCCGGATGTTCGAATTCACCTTCAAAATGTTCACCGACGGCCACGCCACCCTTCCCGCCAAGGGGATGCAGGCGATTCCGGACCAACTCGCGTCCCGTCTGCCGCCTGGCAGCGTCCGGCTAGATTCACCGGTCCGCGCCGTGACCGAACGCTCGGTCATTTTGGAAAGCGGCGAAACCCTGACGGCGGACGCCGTGGTGGTCGCCACCGACGCCACCACCGCCGCGCGCCTGCTACCCGATTTCACCCTGCGGGAAGCCGCCTGGCGGGCGGTGACGGCGATCTACTTTTCCGCCCCCAAATCGCCATTGAACGAAGCGATCATCGCCCTCAACGGCAGCGGCCGCGGCCGGGTCAACAACGTTTGCGTGCTCTCCGACGTTGTTCCAGAATACGCTCCGGCAAACCAATCGCTGATCTCGGTGTCGGTGCTGGGCGCCGCCGCCGACGATCATTTGGCAACCGCCGTGCTCGCGGAACTGGAAACCTGGTTCGGCCCCCAGGTCCTAAAATGGAGCCACTTGCGCACCGACCGGATCCGCCACGCCCTGCCCGAGCAGCCAAGCACCCCGCTAAAAACCGGCGTCCAACGCCACCACGGAGTGTTCGTCTGCGGCGACCACTGCACCAGCGCCTCCATCGAAGGCGCCATCGTTTCCGGGACCGAAACCGCCCGCGCCATCCTAACAACCCCGGAGCGCGCGGAAATTTAGCGAAATTTACGCTTCCCGCCCGGTCTGGAATGAGAATACTCCGCCCCGACCCGAGGGTCATGATGCCGGGTTAGCTCAGTTGGTAGAGCAACTGATTTGTAATCAGTAGGTCGTCGGTTCGAGTCCGACACTCGGCTCCATCTCATATTCAACGAGTTACGGACATGAGGAGCCTAACGGGAAATTTGAGCCATCACCTTTCTCTCACCTTATTGGATATTCTGGCGCATTCGATTCTCGGCAGTTTTGCGGCAAGCGGTGGCCCGAACTCTCACCCATTTAAGGGCCTTCAAGCCTCATCTTCTTCACGCGAAGAACGATGTATTCCGCTCGCCGCTTCTCTTCGCTCCCTTCAGCTCGGACAAGAGCCTGCGCCCAAGTGGCTCTATCAGGGGAGCCTGAAACCATTTCCTCCTCGGCGAGGGCGAACAGTTCCGCGTCCTGCTCGGTCCAGTCGAAAGCCATTCTATCCTTCATTTTCGATGCGGATCGCATCGCATGAGGGAGCGCTCGCAAGGGTCGGGATTTCGCCAGCTTCAACATGAGAATCACGCCAAGGGTCGAAAGCGCTAGAACACCCGTAACCGCATACGGAAGCGCCGCACTTTCGGCTCTCTCCTGGTCTTTTGCTTTTTGTTGCTGAATTTCCCAACTGCGGCGCTGGGAGTCAGCGAGCGCTGCGTAAGGGCCCTGGGTCTTCTGGACGGCGTCAGGAAAATTCCGCTGGATGGCAACGGCGATTTCAGAGTCGGACATTCCTGCTGGAAACTCCACTTTGCCCACTCCCGGGACTTCGATGATTTTTGCAGTGTTTGGGGATTTCTCGGAGTGTTGATTTTCCATGGGGGGTCTGTTGACGGTTAGATTGTTATTGAGGACTCTCTCGCACTACTCAAAATTGCATCCCTTGACCAGCAGATTTCTGTTATTTTCACGGGGCATTCCCTGAATGAAAAACGCCCCGCCATCGTGAGACAGCGGGGCGGAATGTGCAGCGGGGTGGATCAGGCTGGGAGTGTGACGGAGCGGCCAAATTCACGAAGCAAGGACTCACGCGCCCAACTTGCCACCGACCCGCGCCCGGCGGCAGCAATCTCTTGCAAGGTGATAGTTGCCTCGTTGATGGCGCGGCCCGCGATGATATCGCGAACCGCTGACCAGTAGCGTTTTTCGGTGGTCAAGCGTTCGGCTTCTTCAATCATGGTGGATGTGTGAGGTTGTGGGTGATTTGAATTCATTGCACCTGCCATGCGACCCGGTTCCTCCTTGTCTGTCACCACATTTTATGTCTGCCAGACAACGGCCGACAGAATCTGCCTGCCAGATGTAGTGGGTTAATTTCAGAAATGGCAAAATTTTGTAGGGGCGGCAGATAAGGGGGCGGCAGCGCGGTTTCGGGGGTGGAGGGCGGGGTCGGGCGGCGGCGGGCCTGGCCCGTCTGCGTCTGCCCTTCCCTCGGTCGGCTCCGCTGTGCGCCTCGCTCTCCTATCAGCCATCGAATTTCCAAGGTCGTTCAGCCAGTCCCGCAAGGTCCCGCCTCCCTCGCTGGTGGGTCGTAGCCTCCTATAGGCTCCGACGTATCTGCCTGAACCTATACGCCGTAAGCCTTACACCCTTGCTCGCTGGTTTGGGCGGGGCGCTAACGGAGCGCAAAGGGGCAAAATGCGTGGAATATGGCGGATGGGTCGCGGCGTGCTCGGGTGCTCGTTCATTCCGATTCCTTGTCTGCGGGGTCTGTCTGCGGATCTGAATCCATGTCGATCACCCTGCCATGCGCCTGGCGGAGGTTCTCGCTGGCCAGTCTCACGAACTCCTCAAGCTCGGCGGTCGTGTATTGCGAAATGGACTTGCCGCCCTCCTCAGGGTGACGGGCTGCTAGGGCTTTGTTTGCGACTCCGTGCCCGGCGCTCTCCAAGATGAAGCGTGCGGCCTGGATGCGGGCCGCTGGAGGCGCTGTCTGGTCGTCCATCACATCGCCAAGGGTCTTGAGGGCGCGACTGGCAAGCGAGCCGTTCAAGATGCGCTCGCGCTCAAGGAACGCCGCCTGCTGAATGCGTGGATCATTCAGAAGGCGACTCCCTGTCGTGCGGAGTCCGCCCTCTGAATTGTCACTGTAGCCGCTGGCCCTCGCCGCGTCGCTTGCGCTCATGCCCTTTGCCAAATTGGCAGCGAATGCCTTCTGTCGCGGTGTCATCATGGGATTCGGGAAATCAGTAGGTTTCTCCGCCTTTGTCCAAGTCCGAAATTGCCTCGCGGATCTCGGCGAGGGTGCCGTTCATTTCCTGAACTGCGGCAGTAAGCGCCGGGTTATTATCGGACTTCTCAGCGTGGCTGCTTCGCTTGTCTGCTAGGTTCCGACAGGTTGCCCATTCCACAAGCCCGGCGATGATGCGGAAAAGTGGCAGGATGAAGCGGCGGAAGTCGCCCCATGTGAAGGGGGCGCTGTCTGGGGGTTGTGGAGCGTTGAGGTCTTCGGGCAGGTTGGTGTCGGTGGGGTTGGTATTCATAGATTATGGGGTGGGGTTGTGGTGAGAGCGTTTTGAAAGGTGGGAAGGTTTGGGGTCGGAAGGGGTCCGGTTTTCGGGGACTCCAGTATTCCGGTAATCTAAAGATATACCGGAATTTCCGGAGTTCGGATTCCTGCGTTTTCCGGAAATGAATTACCGGAGTTTGTGGAGTTTCCGGAGTTCATTCTGTCAGAGTGGGAGGGCCATCTCTTGAGCTGGCAAAATTCGTCCTGTTCCTCGCTCCATTCGGATTCTGCCAGCTTGGGTGAGCAGTTTTTTATGAGCGTAGAATTGAGTCGATCCCAAGCCAGTGTCTTCCTTCACGCGCTCCAGCCAATCCTTCGCACTTGCGGCGGGGAGAAAGGCGAGCATGTCGTCGGCGGTGCAAATGGGTTTGCGCCCTGCCCTCCCCGGTTGGCTGGCCAAGCTGGCGCTCTCATGTTGAACGACGCAGCTTGTGATCGGTTTACCGCGGCGGTCTGTTCCAAGCTCGATGACCTTCAGGGTGAAGGGCATTGGATCGCCAATCTGTAAATCTCTCTGCTTGGTCACGCGGACGGTGGAAACTCCGTTTCCCTCTGAGCGGGTCACTTCGATTTCAGTATCCACGGCAGCGCGAAGAGAGGAATGGCCACGCGCCCCCTTCGTCTCATCTTTTCCGCAGTGGTGAACAACGCAGACGTGCGCACCTGTGGCGGCTCTGACAGCATCGATGGAAGAGACTGCCGCTGTCATGTCCTTGCCGCTGTTCTCGTCGCCCCCTGCCATTGCTCGGGCCATCGTGTCGATGATGACCAGTTTCACCGGAACACCTGTTTCCTTCGCAATCGCCGCAACCGTCTGCGCAAGTTGATCGGCATGGCCCGGCTCAAGCAGAGAAACCGGGGAAAAAATCAGATAGAAGGGATCACCGGGCTTGAGAATCCCCTCTTGATAGAGTGCCGCCATCCGATTCCTTGCACCACGTGACCCTTCCAAGGCAATGTAAATCACTGCGCCATAATCCACTTCCAGCTCACCCCGAAACCTGCGCCCTGCCGCAACTGCCGCGCCAAGGTCCACGATCCAGAATGTCTTTCCGGAATTGCTCGGGCCGTAAAGAACACTCGCGCCGCCATCAGTCAGCGTTCCCTCTACGAAGTCGAAAGCTTCGCTTACTCCGCCAAGTTGATCGGCGCGGGCGAAGTCAAAGGCGGCGCGTTGCCCTGGGGTTGAAGCGTCCCGCCCGGCCTCGATCTCCGCAATCTGCTTGAGGATTTCCCCGATAGGTTCGTCTCGCTCGTTTGCGGCGTTCAGCTTCCAGAGTAGATGCTGGCGACGACGTGCGATGTCGTATTGCCTCA
>JBIPND010000110.1:0-7558 GCA_044374015.1 Luteolibacter sp.
TTGCGCAGGCGCGGGGAGAAGCCTTCGGTGAGGCGCTGGCGGAAGCGCGGATGAACCAGCTTGGCGAGGTCCGCATCGCGGCGGCGGTCGAAGCGCAGATAGAGGGCGGCGATGCCGGCGCAAACGACAAAACCCGCGAGGATCCAGAGCGGTTGGGCGAAATGCAGGGAACTGTTTTCCATGGTGATATTGATAGGAAGTTAGGGAAGCCGCCGCCAGCGGGTTTGGCGGAGGATCAGTTCGAGCAAAAGTATCAACAATCCGGGGACGAGGAAATAGAGGAAGAGCTCGTCGTATTGTTGGTATTTCTTCAGCTTGCGGGTGGTGGTTTCCAGCTGGTTGATGGCTTCGTAGATTTTCGCGAGCGACTCGGTGTCGGTGGCGCGGAACGATTGCCCGCCGGTGGCCTTGGCGACGTCTTCGAGCATTTTCTCGTCGATCTCCACCTTGACCGTCTGCAGATGCTTGCGGCCGAAGGCGTCCTGCACGGGAAACGGCGCTTCTCCGCGGGTGCCGGCACCGATGGTGTAAACCTTGATGCCGAGCGCCTTGGCGGCTTCGGCGGCGGTGAGCGGATTGACCGCGCCGGCATTGTTGACCCCGTCGGTTAGAATGATGATGATGCGGGATTTCGCTTCGGAATCGCGGAGGTGGCTAACAGAGGAGGCGATCGCCGATCCGATGGCGGTGCCATCTTCCACCTGACCGATTTTCACGTCGCGCAGGCGCTTGGCGAGCCACTCGTGGTCCATGGTCAGCGGACTCACCATGTAGGGACGGCCGGCGAAGGCGACCATTCCGAGCTTGTCGTTAGGGCGCTGGCCGACAAATTCCTCCACCACCTTTTTAACGACTTCGAGACGATTGACCGGTTTGCCTTCGAGCTCGAAATCGAGCGCCTCCATCGAGCCGGAGACATCGAGGGTGAGCATGATGTCGATGCCGCTGGCCTCGACCTCGGAAGAGCCCTTGCCAAGGCGCGGGCGGGCGAGCGCCACGACCAGCAACGCCAGTCCTAACAATCCGAGAAATGCCAGGAACCCGCCGACCTTGGAGCGCGTGTGTGCGCCGATGGATTCCGCGTCGAGGGTGCTGGGAATGCGCACCGCGACCGGCTCTCCCCGGCGGCCTTTCCACACCGCCATCGCAGGCAGCAGCAGAAGCAGCAAGAGCAGCTCCGGATGGAAAAATTGGAAGTTTCCGATCATGCGGCGGGGGCTTGGGAGGTGGTTGGAATCACCGGGGCGGAAGTGGTTTCAATGAATCCGCGGGCGGCGTCTAGCAACTCGTCGCGCTGTTTTGCATTCAAATTGGAGCCGGCGAATTTCGCGAGGTCGCAGGATTTGAGGAACACCCGCAGATGGTCGCTTTCGGTGAGCAGCGGCGAGGAGCTGTCCTTGGCGAGATCGTTGAGAAACTCCTCGGTCGTCCGGCGCGGGGCGGCGAGGCCGAACTGGGCGGCGATGTATTGGCGGACGGTCTGCGCGGCGCGGTTGGCGAATGCCTCGGCGGGCAGGGTTTCGCGGGTGGACGCCAGCTCGGTTAGAGAACCGAGCGCGAGCGCCAGCGGGCTTTTGCGAAACTCCCGGCGCTTTCGTTTTTTCCAAATGAACAGGACGACCGCCACTGCCAGCACGCCGGCGGCAAGGCCCCACCAAAAAGCGTCGGAGGTTTTCTCCGGCAGCGGAATCGAGACCGGGCCGCGCGGGCCGCGGATGTCATCTTCCTGCGCGGACAGATGTCCGGTTAGAAACAGGAAAACGAAACTATGGATCTGATGTCGGAGCATGTTAGCTAAAATCAGCCGGAGCGCTGGCGGCGGGATTGGAAAAAGGCCATCAGCACCGGCATCCAGTTTTCGCCGTTGGTGAATTCCAACAGATTCACACCCAGCGAGCGGATCTTGGCGGCGGTCAGCTCGCGGCGGGCGCGGGATTGTTTTTCATAGGCTTCGCGCACCTTGCGGCTGCCGGTGTCGAGTTCCACCACCCGCCCGGTTTCGGCGTCCTTGACCCGGATGCGGCCGATGTCCGGCAGCGATTCCTCACGGGGGTCGGTGACGGAAACGGCGATGACGTCATGGCGGCGGTTGGTGACCTGGAGCTTGGTGCGGAGTTTTGCCAGACGCTCTTCGAATGGGGCGCCGGGATTGAAATCTGAAACCAGGAAAATAACAGATTTCCGGTGGATGACCTGATTGGCGAAATCGAGCGCGCGGCCGATATCGGTGCCGGTTTTTTCGGGTTGGAAGTAGAGCGTCTCGCGGATCAAACGCATGATGTGCATCCGGCCCTTCCCGGGCGGAATGTATAACTCGACGGCGTCGCTGAACAGAATGAGCCCGACTTTGTCACGGTTGCGGATGGCGGAGGCTGCTAGAACACCGGCGGCCTCGGCGGCGAGCTCGCGTTTTGAATCGACGACGGAACCGAAATCCGAGGACGCGCTGACGTCGATCACCAGCATGATGGTCAGCTCGCGTTCCTCGGTGAAAAGTTTCACATGCGGATCACCGGTGCGGGCGGTGACATTCCAATCGATGGTCCGCACGTCGTCGCCAGGCACATAGTTTCGCACCCGGTCGAAGTCCATGCCACGGCCTTTGAACACACTGGCGTAGCGGCCTGCTAGGGAATCATCGACGAGGCGGTTGGTGCGGACTTCCATCCGCCGGACGCGGCCGAGGATTTCCGCCGCGCGGGCCTCGTCCTGGACGCTGATCGGAGTGCTGGCTTTCGGTTTGATCATGACGCGGGTTCATTGGGATTTTTTAACCGCAGATGAACGCAGATGGACACAGATAAGAAGAAGAGTTGGGAGTAGAAAGAGGACACGGGGGCTTCTTTTCTTATCAATTCTTTATTCACGTTCATCTGCGTTGATCCGCGGTTCAATTTTCTGAAATTCAATCCGTTCAAGGCACGGGCAGTTCGTCGAGGATGCGGGTGATGATTTGCTCGCTGTTAAGTCCTTCCGCCTCGGCTTCGTAAGTGACGGTCACGCGGTGGCGGAGCACGTCCATCGCCACGCTTTTCACATCGTGGGGCGTGACGTAGGCGCGGCCGTTGAGGAAGGCGTGGGCACGGCTTGTTAGGGCGAGGTTGATGGTGGCGCGCGGCGAGGCTCCGACGCGGATCAGCGGCGCGATGTGCACGCCGTATTCATCGGGGCGGCGGGTGGCGTGGACGAGGCGGACGATGTAGCGTTTCACCTTTTCATCGAGGTAAAGGCCGTTGACCACGGTGCGCGCCTGCTGGATGGCCTCCAGGCTGACAATCGGCTTCGGCGTCGGCATTTCCTCGGTGGTTCCGGCTAGATCGAGCACGCGCATTTCCTCGTCTTCCGTCGGATAATCCATGATCACCTTCATCATGAAACGGTCGAGCTGCGCTTCCGGCAACGGATAGGTGCCTTCCTGCTCTAGCGGATTCTGGGTCGCCAGCACGAAAAACGGCGAGGGCAGGGCGAAAGTTTCCTCACCGATGGTGACCTGCTTTTCCTGCATCGCCTCGAGCAGCGCGCTCTGCACCTTGGCGGGCGCGCGGTTGATTTCGTCGGCGAGGATGAAATTGGCGAACACCGGCCCGTGTTTCACCCGGAAACGCGCTTCCCGCGGATCGTAAATTTCGGTGCCCACGATGTCCGCCGGGAGCATGTCGGGCGTGAACTGGATGCGGTTGAACTTGGCGTTCACCAGCGAGGCGAGGGTCTTGAGGGCGAGCGTTTTCGCCAGACCGGGCACGCCTTCCAACAGAATGTGGCCTTTCACCATCAGCGAAATCAGCAGGCGGTCCACCAAGTCGCTCTGGCCGATCAAATAGCGGCCGATTTCGCTGCGGAGCGGATGAATCCAGTGCGAGGCCTCGCGCACGAGCGCTTCCGTATCCGCCGGGTTGGGGGTCGGCGCGGGGTGGTTTTCCGGGTCAAATGTCATGGTTCGGTGTCGTTGATTCTGAAAAGTTCGAGGGGTCCGAAAACGGCATGCAAGGCTAGCGGCGCAACGCCCCGGGCTCGTCTAAAATGCCTCGTTTCCGGCTCCACGCGGCGGACTTTGGCCGGAGTATCCTCCGCTTCCAAGCGCCAACTTGTGCATCCTGATCCGATTCATTTCCCTCTGGCAAAGTGGCCGTTCGATCCTAAGACTATTTCCCGCCGCACTCCCGCCGATGTCCACTCCATCCTTCAGCTTGAAAAACCTCTCGGCTCTTCTAAGCTTCAGCCATGGATCCGAAGAACCAGCGCAGGCTCACGGCCGAGGAAGCCCTCGAGCAAACCCGTCGCAACCGCCTTCGCTCGGCGATTCTCGAATCGCGGAGTGGGCCCGTGCTGCCGGAGGATGCCTTGAAGCCGGTGACTTCGCCCAAAGCCTCGACGGTGGCCAAGTCGAAGGCGAGTTGATTTCAATCTTCCGCGAAACTAACTTGGATGCCGGGAAGACGGCCACTCGGGGAACTGCTGATACTGCGCGACGGTGATTGGCGAAATCCGGGCGCGGACCTCGGGGCTTTCAAGCATCGTGGATGCGGCACTCATGGAGGGAGCTTACGCGGGTCGTGCAGGGCGTCGAGGACGCATTCGCGTTGAAGAACGGACTCAAGTCCTTGACTACTTTTGTGACAACTCCCCCGCGAAGGCACGGGGAATTCCGCAAAATCCTCCCGGTGGCGAAATCGTCACCTCGTGGCGCGCGTATCGGCCTATGAGGTTGGCCCGGCACTTGCTTAGAATCGCCACAACAAGAACGCCGCTTCAGAATCAGGATCCGGCGCACTTGCGGCAGATCCCTAACCATGAATCGATTGCGCGTCCTCAAACTCGGCTGGGAATTTCCACCCCTCATCCATGGTGGCCTTGGAGTTGCGTGCCTGGGCCTCTCCCAGGCCCTCGCCAAACACGTCGATCTCACCGTTCTGGTTCCCAAATCCTCCCCGGACACCACCTTTGAAACCTTCGCCCTGCGCAGCGTGAACCAGCTTGCCGTTGAAGACCTCGCCGCCGCCGAAGACCGCTACCGCTACGAAAGCTCCGCCCAAATCCGCCGGATCCCGATCTTTCTCAATCCCTACGAAATCGGCGACATCGGGCCGGAGTCGCTCACCGCCCTGGAAACATCACCCAGCGAAATCACCTTTTCAAAAACCACCCGCAGCCAACTCGACACCTTCAAATCCGGCGACCTCTACGGCCCCGACCTCGGCAGCAAGGTGATCGAATTTTCCAAAGTCGCCGCCAAACTCGCACTGCTCGAAGATTTCGACCTCATCCACGCCCATGACTGGATGACCTTTCTCGCCGGCGTCGAAGTCAAAAAAGCCACCGGCAAGCCACTCGTCGTCCACATCCACGCCCTTCAATACGACCGCTCCGGCCCCGATGACCGCGGCTGGATCTACGACCTCGAAAAACACGGCATGCAGCAGGCCGATGCCGTCATCCCTGTTAGCCGCTACACCGGCGAAATCATCGCCAGCCACTACGGCATCGATCCCCAGAAAATCCGTCCCGTTCACAACGGTGCCGAGCCGGTGGAAACCTTCACCACCCACAAAAAATTCCCCGAAAAACTCGTGTTGTTCCTCGGCCGCCTCACCTCGCAGAAAGGCCCGGAGTTTTTCCTCGAAACCGCCGCCCGCGTCATCGCCCAAAATCCTGCGGTGCGCTTCGTCGTCGCCGGCACCGGCGAAAAACTCCGCCCGCTCATCGAAACCGGTGCCTTCCACGGCCTCGGCGGCCACTTCCATTTCACCGGCTTTCTCGATAAGAAAAAAGTCCACGACCTGCTCTCGATGACCGATGTTTATTGCATGCCATCGGTCTCCGAGCCGTTCGGTCTGTCCGCCCTCGAAGCCGCGCAATTCGGCATCCCGGCAGTGATCTCCAAACAATCCGGCGTCGCCGAGGTGCTCAAAGGCGCGCTGCTCGCCGACTACTGGGACGTCGAACTGATGGCCCGGCACATCAACGATCTTCTCACCGATGACGAACTCCGCGCACGCGTCGTCGGGCAGGCCCGGCTCGATATCGCCGCATCCACCTGGGACGCCGCCGCCGCCAAGGTGCTCACCATCTATCAAGAGCTAACAAGCTAGTTTTCTTCAATCCCCAGCCCTTCCCAACCCATGCCCGACGTCTGCCTCTACTTCCAGGTCCATCAGCCGCACCGCCTGCTGCCTTACGATTTTTTCAGGATCGGCGAGAACGCCACCCACGAGGACGACGCGATGAACGCCGCCATCCTCGATAAAGTCGCGGAAAAATGTTACCTGCCCGCGAACCGCATGTTCCAGCAGCTCATCGAAGAAAACCACGGCCGCTTCCGGATGGCCCTGTCCATCAGCGGCACCTTGATCGAGCAGTTGCAACGCCACCGCCCGGATGTGTTAGATTCGTTTCGGAAACTCGTCGCATCCGGCGGCGTCGAGCTGTTAGCCGAGACCTATTACCACTCGCTCGCCTTCGTCCATTCCAACAAGGAATTCGACCGCCAGGTGGACATGCACCTCCAGCTGCTCGAAGAAGTCTTCTCGGTCCGGCCCCGCGTCTTCCGCAACACCGAGCTGATCTACAACGACGCCATCGCCGCCAAAGCGGAAACCATGGGCTTCGACGGAGTCATCGCCGAGGGCGTCGAGGGCAACCTCAACGACGATTCGCCCAATTTCCTCTACCGCGCCCCGCAGACTGCCCGCATCAAGACCCTGCTGCGCAACAGCCGCCTATCAGACGACCTCTGCTTCCGTTTTTCCGATCCTAACTGGAGCGAATACCCGCTCACCCCGGAAAAATTCGCCGGCTGGCTCGCCGAGTGCGATGGCGACGTGGTCAACCTCTTCATGGACTACGAAAACATCGGCGAGCACCAATGGGAGGACACCGGCATCTTCGACTTCTGGAAGGCCATGCCCGAAGCCGTCGATGACGCCGGACTGCAATGGGTCACACCGTCGGAGGGCGTCGATCTCTACCGTGCCTCGCGCGAATACAGCAGCCATTACCTCAGCTCCTGGGCCGATACCGAGCGCGACCTAACCGCCTGGATGGGCAACGTCATGCAGCAGGAAGCCATCGCCAAAGTCCACCGCCTCGAGCATGAAATTCTCGCCGTCAACGACCCCGAGCTCACCCACACCTGGGCGAAAATGCAGACCTCGGACCACTTCTACTGGATGTCCACCAAAGGCGGCACCGATGGCAGCGTGCACCGCTATTTCACCCCCTACCCCAGCCCCTACGACGCCTACATCTATTTCATGAACGTGCTCGCCGACCTCCAAATCCGCCTCCGCCGCGCCCAGGAGACCAAAGCTGGGACTTGGTAGGCGACCCCTCGAAGTTTCAGCGCTCAGCCACCCTTTGGACTGCGGTGGGAAGCGAAGCGCCACACCGCTTTGGATGATTAAGCAGCACCGGCACCATGGCCTTCGCAGAAGAATCCAAAGCGGTGTCGCCGCTGCGCTCTGCCACCGCAGTCCATGCAGTGGCGCCCCTTTGGACTGCGGTGGGAAGCGAAGCGCCACACCGCTTTGGATGATTAAGCAGCACCGGCTCCTTGGCCTTC
>JBIPND010000111.1:0-7542 GCA_044374015.1 Luteolibacter sp.
CGACGAGCTGCCGAACGTGGAAGCCGTCAAGGAATCCTCCACCGACGCGCGCCGCGTGGCCGGCATCCGCGAGCTCTGCGGCGACCGCCTCACCATCGGCGTGGGCGTGGACGACTGCGCGCTCGAAGGCTTCGCCATGGGTGCGAAATTCTGGATCACCGGCGTCGGCGACGCCTTTCCGGCCTACAACGTGAAACTGTTCGAGCTCGGCAGCAGCGGCCGAATCGAGGAAGCGATGCCGATCTATCATTGGATGCTGCCGATGCTGCGCATGGACACCGTCGTCAAGTTCGTGCAACTCATCAAACTCCAACAGAATCTCGCCACCGGCGGCAAACTCGGCAACAACCGCGTCCGCCCGCCGCGCCTCGAACTCGTCGGCACCGAGCTCGCCGAAGCCACCGCCATCATCGAACTCGCCCTCGCCACTGCTCCTGAACTCGCTTAAGCGCTTCGAGGTAGGAACGCGGCTTTCACGGGTTGATTTCATGGATGTGCGTCCGCACGGACCCAGCCCGACGGGCCGGGCGGGCTGGGGGGCGATGGACCATTGGTCGGGAATGCGGTGCCGACGGCCGGTGACGCGGTCCGGTGGGCTCGGGGCCGTAGCGGGCCGTTGGACCGGGATGCGCCGTTGCGGAACGGTGGCTCACCTCACCCAGCTGCCGCGGACGACAGGCAACCTGCCTTGGCCGACGACGGTGTAGGTGGTGGGGCCGCGCGCTCCTTCGAGGGCGATGCCGGTGGCGCTTTTCCAGGCCTTGCTCATGCTTTCGCCGGTGTGGCAGCCCCAGCTTTTGCAGTAGGCGTTGCGATCGAAGATGCTGGCTTTGAGGCGCGGGAGGTCGCGCTCGTGGAGCCAGGCGGTGGAGGCGGCCATGATGTCATTGCCGTAATCGAACATGAAGGCGTGGCGATTGGAATGACCGAAGAAGTCGAAGGATTTGACCGAGCCGCGCGGGCGGGCGTTGAGGGTTTGGAGGAATCCGCTGGAGCTGTTGAACCAGATCAGGGTGACACGGCGCTTGGCGGCCTGCTCGGCGATCCAAGCGGTGTAGGGTTTGCCGTCCTCACGGCCGCGGGTCTGATAGCCGGGCTGAAAGACCAGCCAGACGATGGGGGCGTTGGAGCCGTAGGCGAGACGGAGTTCCGCCATGCGGAGAGTGGCGGCGCGGACGAAATTGGCCCACCAGCGGTCGTGCTGGTCGTCGGCGACGCGGTAGTTTTCCCACTTCCGGAGGGCCGGGCCGCCGGTGACGATGACGTGGTCCGCGAAGGACGAGGAGCCGAGCAGGAGAAGGGCGAGGGCGATGACGCGGACGAGGCCAAACATGGGCGGACGCTAATGCGCCGGACCCGGAGTGCAAAGCCGAAAGCCAAAAAACGGGGTGGGGAAAAGCCTGCCGATCTCCCTCCACCCCGCCGGGCATGTGCGTCAAGTTCTGCTCGTACGCGCAATGATATGTGGATTGCGCGGAGATATTCTTGCCGCGGCCCTTTGGACTGCGGTGGGAAGCGAAGCGCCACTCTCACTTCATGGGCTCCCCATGGGCGGGGCGGCCGGAGTCCGCCCCTCCTTAGGGGTTACTCGGCGGAGCCGTTGCGGATGATTTCGAAGAAGCTTTGCGGCTCGAGGGCGGCACCGCCGATGAGGGCTCCGTCGATGTCGGGGCAGGCCATGAGTTCGGCGGCGTTGCCGGGTTTCACGCTGCCGCCGTATTGGATGCGGATCTTGGCGGCGGCGTCGGCACCGTAGAGTTCGGCGATGACCGAGCGGACGAAGGCGTGGGCGTCCTGCGCCTGCTGGGAGCTGGCGGTGACGCCGGTGCCGATGGCCCAGACGGGTTCGTAGGCGATGACGGTTTCGGCGAGATCTTTTTCGGAGACGCCGAGCAGGCCGCCGATGATTTGGGTGCGGAGCACGGTTTCGAGGTTGCCGGCTTCGCGCTCGGTGAGGGTTTCACCGATGCAGAAGATCGGTTTCAAGTTGGCTTCGCGGGCCTTTTTGATCTTAGCGTTGATGGTGGCATCGGTCTCGCCGAAAATCGCGCGGCGCTCGCTGTGGCCGAGGATGACGTAGTGGACGAAAAACTCGCGCAGCATCAGCACGCTGACCTCGCCGGTGTAGGCGCCGGAGTCGTATTCCGAGCAGTTTTGCGCGCCGATCTGGATGGCGTGGGCGTTCTGGACGGCGGTGGCGGTGTGGAGCAGGTCGGCCAGTTTCGGCAGGGAGACGAACGGCGGCGCGATCACGATTTCACAGGCGAGGTTCAGGCCTTGGATTTTCGAGAGGAAGCTCTTGATGAAGTCTTCCGTCTCGGAAGCTCCTTTGTTCATTTTCCAGTTGGCGGCGAAGATCGGCTTGCGAGTCATGAGTGTGCGGGTGTTGGTGTTGGGGGTGGGGAGAAATCAAACGTCGGAGAGAGCAGCCACGCCGGGGAGGACTTTGCCTTCGAGCAATTCGAGGGAGGCACCGCCGCCGGTGGAGATGAAGGTCATTTGGTCATCGAGGCCGAATTTATTCACGGCGGTGACCGAATCGCCACCGCCGACGATGGTGACGCCGTCGCTCTTGGCCATGGCCTCGGCGATGGCGCGGGTGCCTTTGGCGAAGCTTTCGAGTTCGAACACGCCCATCGGGCCGTTCCAGATGATGGTTTTCGCTTTGGCGACTTCCTGGCAGAATTCGTCGATGGCGACGTCGCCGATGTCGATGCCTTCCCAACCGTCAGGGGTCTCGCCGCCTTGTTCGTAGGGGGCGGTGACTTTGGTTTCGGCACCTTCTTTGAATTCCTGGGTGATGCGGGTGTCGGCGGGAAGCAGGAAGCGCACGCCCTTGGCTTCGGCCTTGGCGAGGATTTCGAGGGCGAGATCGAGTTTATCGGCTTCGACGCGGCTGTTGCCGACTTGGTAGCCTTGGGCTTTGCGGAAGGTGTTGGCCATCGCGCCGCCGATGAGGAAGGCGTCGGCCTTTTCCATGAGGGCGGAAATGACCTGGATTTTGTCGGAAACCTTGGCACCGCCCATGATCACGAGGAAGGGTTTTTCCGGGTTCTGGAGTTTGCCGTCGAGGTATTCCAACTCGCGTTCCATGAGCAGGCCCATGGCGCTTTGGGTGACAAAATGGGTGACGCCTTCGGTGGAGGCGTGGGCGCGGTGGGCGGTGCCGAACGCGTCGTTCACGTAGATCTCGGCGCTGCCGGCGAGTTTTTCGGCGAAGCCGGCGTCGTTCTTTTCCTCTTCCGGATAGAAGCGGGTGTTTTCAAGGATCAGGACCTCGCCGGGTTGGAGGGCGGCGCGCAGGGCGGCGACTTCATCGCCGATGCAGTCGGCGGCGAGTTTGACCGATTGGCCGAGAAGTTCGCCGAGGCGGGCAGCGGCGGGTGCGAGCGAGAATTTCGCTTCAGGTCCGGCGGTTGGACGACCCAAATGCGAGCAGAGGACCAATTTGGCACCGCCGGAAATCAGCTGTTTGATGGAAGGAACGGCAGCCTGGATGCGGGTGTCATCGGTGATGGCGCCGTCCTTGAGAGGCACGTTGAAATCCACACGCATGAGGACTTCTTTGGAGGATACATCGAGATCGCGAATCGAAAGTTTGGCCATGCGCGGAATCCCGCATTACCTGAGCCCCGGTGTCAAGCGATGCGTTGTCTGCGGCGGCGCGGCGATGAATTTATCGCGGCAAAGGCTCGCTGCGGAAGCGCTCGTGCTGGCGGCGGATCATCGAATCCTGCGGGGCGAAATTCACGGCGCTTTGTGACCATTCGAGGGCCTTTTTGCGGTTGCCCTTGGCGAATTGCACCTCTGCCATGGTGTCGAGGTAGGCGGGCTGCTCGGGGTTCATCGCCAGCGCTTGTTTCAAATAATCTTCCGCCAGATCCAGCTTGAGCCGGGCACGTGCCGCAAGCCAGCCGGCGGTGTTCAGGGAATTGTCCGATGCCGGATAGCGCTCGACCACCCCGGCGATGAGCTCCCAGGAAATGTTGAACCATGTTTCAAGCTCGGCCGTCAGACCGACTTGGCGCAGGGCGGGGAAAAAATGGTCGGCGAGTGAGCCATCGCTGGGGAACAACTGGTGGCATTTTTCCAGCATCGCGATGGACGCGTCGCGGTCGGTATCGAGGCGGTCGAGCGCGCGGGCCATGTCCGCCTGCAACCGCTGACGGAGCAGCGAAATCGCTGGCAGGCTGACGTAGTCCGAGGAGGAATACGTCTGGGCGAGCACTTCGGAGATGGCGGCGGCGGGTTTCCAATTTCCCTGATCCAACAAGAGGCTTTCGATGAGCTGGAGCGCGGTGGAAAACTCGATGCTCTCGGGATCCGCGGTGCGGGTGGCACGCGACCACCACTCCGTCGCCCGCGGGTAATCGCGACCGTAGGCATAGGCATGGCCGATCTGGATGCAGAACTCCACGCTGCCCAAGGAAAGTTTTTCCGCCAGGGAATCATAGGTCGCGGCCTCCGCCGGGCGTCCGGCTTGGCGCAGGCAGGCGGCGGCGTAGGCGTAAAGGTCCGCCCGCGGTTCCTGCTTCAATTCGGCGAGCCGGGCGACCTGTTTGATGAAAATCCCGGCGGCCTCGTCCCAGCGGTCGGCGGCGGAGAGATTGAGGATGTGGCCGCCCCAGAAGATGTCATTGCGGTTGGCTTCGGGGAGGCGATCCCATGCCTTGAGGCACTGTTCGACATTGCCGCCCTTGCTGGAGAGGCGGGTGGAAACGTAGGAAAGCCGGACGATCAGCGCCGCCTGTTTTTCCGCCGGGGCCTGGTCCACCGCGTCCCAAGCCAGCGCCAGCCACTTCGCCCTCAGCCCCGATGGATCCGATCCGATGTTGAACAAAGCGAGCATCGCATCGAAGCGCTCTTGCCGGCCGGCTTTGGGATCCAACTCGGCGAGCCAGTCCCACCACGCCATCGGCTCGTCCTCTTCACCGAGGGCGGCGTTGACCAGATCCGTCCAGCGGCTGGCATCCTCGCCCGCCCAATCGATGCCGACCCGCTTTGCGAGTTGCGGCGCACCGCTGAGGGTTTCCTGGGTGCCGAACAACCTTGCCAGGAAATCGGTGAAGATCGTCGAGTCTTTTTCGGCCAAAAGCTCCAACGGTTTGAGATAGGCTGCGGCGGATTCCTGGGTGAGCCCGCGGCGTTCGAGGAAATTCGCCATGACCACCAACTGCTCGGTTTGCTCGGAAATTTCGCTGTCGTCCTCGGCGTCCTCGTCGGAAAGGTGCTCGATGCGTTTGCCCACCCAGGTCACGAAATCAGGGTTTTCGGGATCGAGGTTGAGGGCCTTGAGGGCATCCACGATGCGTTCGAGCGACTCGAAGTGTTTGAAGGCGGAAAATGGCGAGATTTTCACGATCGCCTGCTCCGCCGAGCGGGCCTCGCCGAGCAGGAACAAGGCGTTGATCGCGTGTTGGCGGTCGGTGGAATTGCGATTGCCGACGGCCTTGAGCAGCGACTCCAGGTCCGCCGGCCGGGCGGCTTTTCCCTGCCACTTGCGGATGGCGAGGGTGGTGTAGGCCTTGTTGATCGGGTTTTCGGCGTTGGCCGCGAGGTCCGCCCGCAGCCACGGGAGCGGGTCGCCCAGCAAGACGGACATCGCCGCGCTGATCTTGGATTCGCCGGCGGCATTCGCAGAATCCCGCGCCGCCTCCAGATTGCCGGCAGCCCGGTGAAGCGCCAATTGCCATGCATCCGACTTTCTGCCGGCGACCGCCCCAGCCCGTTTCAACTCGTCGTCCAAGGTCCCCTGGCTGCGATGAAATTCCGCCAGCGCGATCAGCCCCGCCGCATCCGCCGGGGCCATTTCGAGAAACTCCCGGGAGCTTTGAAGATCGCCTTCCATCAGACACTCGCGCGCCGCATGGGCCGCGACGTCCTTGGCCGAGTTTTGCAGCCTCGCCCGCAATTCCGGGTTTTTCTCGGTGGCATATAGCTTGAGAATCTGCCGCCACGCGCGTTTTTTGGTGAGCTGGTTGAGGAGATTGAGGCGCTCGTTGGGCGAAGCCTTGGCGTAGCGGTCGATCAACGAGACGATCGCAGGATCGGTCTGCGGGGTGATGGAGAGTTCGATTTTACGGATCAACTCGCCGGCGCGGTAGGTCATTTCCGGATCGTCCGCGGCGGCGGCGGACTCCAGCGCGGCCAACGCCCCTTCGCCGATCATCCAAATCCGGTGGGTCGCCTCCTCGCGGACCTTGAAACTGGGATCGGCCAAATTGCGAATCAGCGCCTCGATCGACGGCGCGGGGGCGATCGCCACGGCATCCGCAGGAGCTTGAGGGGTTGCTGCCAGGGTCCATCCGCTAAGGGAAAGACCGGTGGCAAGCACGACGCTCGGAAGTTTCATTGGGTGGAAGGTTCTGTGGTTCCCCGAAAAAATCAACCCCCGATCACGCCCGGGCGCGGACCGGTCACGCGGCGAAACTTTCACCGCACGAACAAGTGACCACCGCATTCGGGTTGCTCACCTTGAAACCGCCCTGCTGCAAATCATCGGAAAAATCCAATTCGCTGCCGCTGACAAAAAGCGCGCTTTTCGGGTCGATCACCACGTTCACCCCGTTGCTCGGCACCAGGATGTCGCGGTCGCGCGGGCCATCGACCAGATCCATCTTGTATTGCAATCCCGAGCAACCGCCGCCCACCACCGCGATCCGCAGCGCCCCTTCCGGCCGCCCCTGCCGATCCAACAAACCGCGCAAATGCGACGACGCGCCTTCCAGCACCTTCACCAGTTTTTCGTTGCCGATCTTGAAATTCACGGTCGCTTGCATGGCCGCAGCGTGCACCCCCCGTCCCGCCCCGTCAACTGTCCCGTCAATCAGGAGCGCGGGACTCCGGCCCGCGTCGCTAAGGAGCGCGGGACTTCGGCCCGCGTCGCTAAGGAGCGCGGGACTTCGGCCCGCGTCGCTAAGGAGCGCGGGACTTCGGCCCGCGACGCCGATGCGCGGCGAATGCGCGGCGCGAAGCTCTCTTCCTTCTCATCCCATCGGCAGGTGGGCCGAAGTCCCACCCTCCTTTGGGCTCCGCCGGGACACAAAAAAGCCGCTCTTTGCAGAGCGGCTTTCTGAAAAATTTCCGGGATCCGCTTCAGGCCTGCTCTTCTTCAGGCTGAGCAGCTTCGGGAGCGGCAGCTTCGGTTTCCTCGAGGGCTTCCACCGTCTTCTCCGCCACCGCCTCGACTTCGGCGGCCGCGGCAGGTTCGGTGGACTCGGGAGCGGCGGCGGCGACTTGCGCTTCTTCCAACTCCGGCGACTTCTTGGCGACCTTTTTGGCAGGTGCCTTTTTCGCAGCAGCCTTCTTCGCAGGGGCCTTCTTGGTGGATTCGTCCTTCTTGACGGCGGGTCTCTTCACGATCCCGCCGAGCTTGGCCAATTCTGCTTTGCGCTTCAAATAATCGGCGCGGCGACGGCGTTTGATGATTTTTTTAGATTGTTGTCCCATGGTTGGTAGCCACTGGCGTAGGGACTTCGACCGGCCGGATCAAGAGGAAATCGCAGCCGAGGTGAGTCTTCCGCCGCCGGGCCAGCCCTGAAT
>JBIPND010000112.1:0-7531 GCA_044374015.1 Luteolibacter sp.
GGGAGCTTCCTTCCGCGGTCCGGAGTTCAAGCTTTAGCTTGCCTCTTCAAGAGCACGGTAAACCGTGAACTCCGGACCGCGTGCTGGTGGCAAGCGGTGGGTGGCTTTGGCGGTGACGCAGGCAGACCATCGCCATGGGGCGTGGGAGCTTCCTCCCGCGGTCCGGAGTTCAAGCTTTAGCTTGCTTCTTCAAGAGCACGGTAAACCGTGAACTCCAGACCGTTTTCAGCTGGCACCCGGGCCAGTCGCCTAACAACCGTTGCGGATGACTTCGCTCCAGCGATCTTCTTCATGTCTCTGGAGATCGATGACGAATTCTTCGGTGATCTGGTGGATGTTCATGGTGTGTTTTGGCAGTACCCAGAGCGCGCCAGCTTAAATCCAGGCAACCGGATGCCACAGGACGAGAGGTAGCAGGCGGCGATGTCCGAGACCATCTGCCGCTGAATGTTCCAAACCTGGATCAAATCCGGAATCACCGTGAGCATCCCGGCCGGGCCGGGTGCGATGGCCAAGCCCGCGGACAAGGCCCCGGCTTTCAGCCCGGCCACGCGCAGGATCTCATTCGCACGCTCGTGGGGAATCGTGCTGAGAGCCTCCGTTGACGAAGGCACGCTGGTGACGAGATTCTCCAGCAGCCGCAAGACGGTCTGTTGGGCGGGAAGTGCGAGCTGGGTGTTGGGTTCTGATGGTTCCGGCATGGCTTTGGGGTGGTTTCAAGTAAACTACGGGTGGTTTCTTGACGATCAATGGCTGGCGATTCTTTTCAGAAGAACCTCCGCAAGACCCCGAGATAACTTCTCATGGTCCACCACATCGTCACGGGCTGTCCAGGCAGCGCAAGGCTTTCCCCAGCCGGAGCGTCTGTTGAAACTCAATGAAATCGCCATCACTCAGATGCGCACCCTGCTGGCAGACACCAACCTGAAACGGCTGAAATGACGACCACCTCCCATCTCTCCAACCCCAACCGGGCGAAACATACCAGCCCAGGGCATCGCCGTGATCGTTATCCACAGTTCTCATTCGGTCGGAGGAGTCTTCGGTCCCAACGGGACCTTTCATCGTAGCCCGGCACACGGTGCCGGGTGGTTGGCATCGGCATGGGCTTCCGTCCTGCAGGGACGGCTCATGCACTCGGCGGCGACGGGAGATGGCGAGGACGGCTTCGGGCATTGGCATCTCTCTCGCATCGCCGACCAACTGCGCGGGGCGATGGATGCGGACGACTTCCGCGACAGAAGGTTTCGGCGAGCGACCCTTCGCGGGCTTTGGTAAAAGATTTGAGTTCGTGGAAAAGTTCCTGGGGAACTTGGGGTGAAGCTCCTTGTAGCGGTGCTCTGTGTGCGTCGATGCCGATGAGGTGCGCGGAGCTTCTTCATTGGCTTTTCATTGGCCAGCCGGCCTCTGGACCAGTTAGCGACGGTCATCGACACGCATCGCGTCAGGATTTGTTGAACCGTGGCTGGTGCGTCTCGCGCCAGACGGTTGTCCGGGCGTCTCGCCCAATACTGTCATTTTAGCCATTAAGAGTAAGAAAAATTCAACCGCAGATGAACAGGATGAACGCAGATAAACAGAGGGAAAATTCAGTCTTTATCTGTGTACTTCATCTGCGTTCATCTGAGTTCATCTGCGGTTAAAAATTCTTAAACTGACAGTATTGGGCGTCTCGCCCTGATCTGACAAACCGGAGGCGAGACGCCTCCGCAACGGTCTGAAGGTCGAAAGTCAAAAGTCGGAGTGGAAGAGATTTTACCGCAAAGGCGCGGAGGTCGCTAAGGGACGCGAAGGAGAGATGAGTCGGGTAGGGCGTGGTCGGCCTCGCCGCGCCCATTTGTCGCCAGCGGTGTGAGGGGTGAACGACGGTGACGATTTAAATCGCCGATGAACAGGATTCACGCAGATAAAGCAGGGGCAAGCTGTCTGGATTGGTGGCGGTGGTGGACCTGGCGGATGGAGTCCGCCACGGCATCCAGGAGACCATTTTCCGCATGCGGGTCGAGCCAGGCAAATTGACCGTTCGGGTTGACTTCGAGAAACCATAAGCCGTCTTGGTCCCGCAACAGGTCGATCCGGCCGAAGGTGAAGCCGGTGGCCTTCATGAATCCGCGGATGGCCGCGGCCTCCTCATCTGATAGTTCGCACGGCGTCCACGAGAGGCCCTCGGTGGTGGTGGGGAAACGGCAGTCGTCGCCAACGAACGAATCGCGTGGCAGCTGATAGGCAAACAGCCGCCCGCCGACACAGGCGACGGTCACGTCGTGGGTGGCTGCAATGACACGGGTCTGGACGAACCATGGAAACTCCGGCGAGAGCTTTTCCGGAATGACGTCACGAACCATGAGAATCCCACCTTCGCCGATGTGGTTTTGCCCGAATGACTTGGCGACGAGGGGAGCTCCCAACTGGCAGGCGCGGGAATGAAACGCGGACCATTCCGGGACGCGGAAAAAGCGGGATGCAACGCGCATCTGGCGGATTTTATTCCACCGCCCGTAGCGTGACGGATGCACCAGGGCCAGACGTTGGGTTTCCATCGCGAGGTCGCGGAGTCCCAGCCACAGTTCCTCGACTTCGCCGCGGGTCCAGGCTTGCTCGGAGCCGCCCGCCGGCACATCGATCAGCGGCGGATTGAAAAACAGTTTGCGCAGATAGACCGCGTGAGTGTCCTCGTCCCGGCAGCTGCGGCCGGTGGGATCGCGAAGCAAAAAGGTGTGGCCGTTCACCTGCCATTCGTAGTCCTGCCAGAGGTCGATGTTGAAACGGAAGACCTCCAGATCCTTGAGGCGATCCAGAACGATGTCGGTGGTGATGTCTTCACTGTGGGAAAGTACGAGTAGCATGGCGGTTTGGCGATTGGTTAGGAAGGAGGTGGAAGGGAGGCAAGGTGCCTCCCTTCCGGTTCAATTGCGGCTCGTCATGAGCCCGGTTGGGGGGGGTCAGTCTTGCCGCCAGTCATCCACCGTCAGGGTTCCGCCGACGTAGGAGTTGCTGCCATTCATGGTCCCGGCGTTGTCGGGCGAGATGAATTTGCCGTCGACCGTCATCACCGTGCGTTGGGTTTGCCAATCGTAGGTGTGTTGGGTCGCGGGCATTGCCATGGGGGACATGGCCAGCATGGCTGGCGTCAACAGGGTGGGTATGATTTCGATCATGATTTCTTTGGTTTTGTTATTGGGTGATTCCCGGAGGACCCCGGGGGGTGGACCGGCCATCGCCCTCAAACGGCCCCGCCGGTTAGAACTGCTGAAGTGCAATCCACGTCCAATCCGGGAGGCTGGTTGAAGAAGATCACCCGCGTCTATTCCCTGATTCGGAGCCAAACGGGAAATCTCCCCCGGAAAGTGAAATTATTTTTCCGGGAGAGATTGGAGGTATTCTCGATAGGCCGGGTAATCGGATGCCAAGGCCGCCCAAGCGGCTTGAATCGATTTGCGGTCAGGCTCGCGTTGGGCGCTTCCAACAGTCGGTTTGCCATTTCGGCCAGTTGATCGTTCAGCTCCGACGAGCGTAAGGGCTGCTTCGTGATCCGCCTGCACTTCGGCGAACCGCCCGAGGATCGCGCGGATTCTCGCACGCAGTTTGAGAAGTGTTAGTTCCGGCTCCAGTAACGGTTGGCCGGTGGCCACGGTGGCGTCGAGCATGCGGGTCAGGAGGGCTTCCGCTTCGCGCTTTCGATCAATGGAGTTGAGCAGGCAAATGCGGGCTTCGATGAGCCGTGGGTCGCCTTCCCGATGGCAGAGTTTCACCAGTTCACCCTCCGCCTCGTCCTGCCGATCCAGTCGGGTCAGGAGCAGGGATCGGAACAGCGACAGGACCGGGGTGTTTGCCAGCGGCGGAATGGAATAAAACATCTGATTGAGAAGTCCTAACACTTTTGCGTAATCGCCCTTGGCAAAACCGTCGCGGCTCATTTCGACCATCGCTTTCCTGGCGCGCAGGGCGTCAGCAGTTAGGCCGCCACCCGGATTTGAAATATCCGACATGATCGAGTCGAAAACTTCGAGGACCCAGGCGTCGTCATGGGCCTGTTCCGCAGGCCCGCCCGCGCCGTCGGCCACTTTGTCATAGGGATCGGGCGGCAGGGTTTGGAGATATTCATGATATCCCGGGTATTTGGTTTCCAACGGTGACCACATGTCGTCCACCAGCCGTCGATGTTCGAGTTCTTCGGGCACTGCCGCATAGGCGGCTTGTTTGTCGGCATGGACACCGGCGAAATTCCCGCGCTGGGCCCGGACATCCGCCCGCAGGAATAGAGGAAATGAAGCGGGGCCGAATTTCTCCAGGATTCTTGTGAGGTCCTCCTCGGCGGCGGCCAGATCTCCATACTCCACCCACAAATCCTTGCGGGCGGCCATCGCGGCGATATTGGGAGACAGATGCACGTCCTTCCGGAGTTCCTCCTTGGCTTCAGCGGTCCGGCCGAGGCTTTCGAGTGCCATGGCCCGGGCGAGCGAGTAGGCGGGCTGAGTGCGGGATTGCGGGTAGGTGGAATGCAGCATCTCAACGGACGCCAGCGCATTGGCGTATTGGCCATCGCCGATGTATCCCTGGATCATACCTGCTAGCGCCTGATAGTCCGCTTTCTGCTCAGCGGTGAGTTCCGGTTCCGCGGTTTTCGGGTTTTGCTGCGCGGTGTTTGGAGGCGGCTCCGTCTTGGTTTCCGCCTGTTTGCTGCGGAAACCGGCGAGCACGGTGGCCGCCACCACGCCGGCAACCGTGAGTGCGGAGACGAGAATTTTGGGGAGTCGCCGATGCTCAGGCGGGGCGAGCATGCCGGGTTTGTCCTCCATCAAGGCAACCGCCATCGCCGTGAAATCCACGAAGCGCTCGGAAACCTTCTCGTCCGTGGCGCGGCGGATCACGCCGT
The DNA here is from genome assembly GCA_044374015.1 of Luteolibacter sp. GTDB lineage: Bacteria > Verrucomicrobiota > Verrucomicrobiia > Verrucomicrobiales > Akkermansiaceae > Luteolibacter. Next base: position 4,877 of record JBIPND010000112.1, read on the forward strand.
GCAGGCGCTTCCATTCCGCCCGCTCGATTTCTGCTAGTGACAGCTCTCCCTGCGGTGGCCAGATGAAAGCGGCGCGGCCCATCCGGTCGGGGGAGTTGCCCGTGAGCAGGGTGAAGAGCGTGGCGGCGATGCCATACATGTCCGGGTGCCCGCCGACATACCAGGACGGGGTGGCATAGCCCGGAGTGCCGCGCCGGGTGATCACGGATGCGTCCGCGCCGAGCAGGCTGATGTCAGCCAGGCAGGGCTGTCCGTGGAAGAAGAGGATGTTCTCCGGCTTCACGTCGCGATGGACAAGGCCGGCGTCCGACAAGGTTTGCATCGCTTCAAGAACCGGTCGGATCCGCGCGAGGATTTCCTGACTGGAAAACCACGCCGGCACTCCGGCCCGCTCGTGGATAAGCGTCGCGAGACTCGCCGGCAGCCACGCAGGATCCGCAGGATCGACCGCCGCACCGCCGTCCGCCAGAGGCATCACATAATATAGTCCGGCATCGTTGCGGTTCACATGCTCGATGGGCACCAGGTGGGGCGAGCGCAGCCGGGCCGCCGCCTTCCGATAGTGCAGCAGCGCGTCGTATTCCTTTTCCAACCGATCCGCGTGGGTGATCGGGATGAACTTGAGTGCCCGGTAATCGCCCATGGCCTCAGACTGGCACAACCAGACTTCACCAAAACCGCCACGGCCGAGGAAGCGAATCAAGCGGTAGCCGTCGAGGACCAGGGACTTCGAGAGAGGGTTGCTCATGCTGTGAGTTGACTCTTTCGAAACCGACGGGGGCTGACAACCCTGATGACGCCGCGACAGGAATCCCGGACTTCCGTTTCATGGGTAAGGATCTCATCACCCCGGAGATCAGCGCCCGGCTCAGGCAGCCACTCAGCGAGAAGGGAAAAGACACCCTCCGCAAACACATCGACCACCCTGAGCATGCCGGTTGCTTGGCCAGCGGCACGCGAAGACAGGAAAAATCTCGTTTTTGAACTTGAATCAGGCGGACTGCCAATTGCTCCGATTCCAGCCTTCTAGGAAGGCATGTGTTCGTGAATGATTCTCCCTGCGGACCCGCTAACGGTGATTTGGGAATCAAACGAGGCCCTGCCAAGCTCGAACCGGAATCTTTATGGCATCATGCCCGCGGATCTCAATTCGTGGGAACAGAACTTCGCCCAGATTCTGGATCATGATCAAAGCGGCTCAGTGACGTGGTGGCACCGCAACCAGCCGCACAAATCCCGGGCGGTGAATGTGCTGCTGCCGGATGGACGTGGCTTCTTCCCGGATTTTCTGGTCGGAGTGAAGGACCGCAAGACTCCAGACGGGGTGCTATTGGCTGAACCAAAGTTCCATTTCGAACGCCGTGATGAAGTCCCGAAAGCCGACGTGGCGGATGCGTCATACGGCAAGGTGCTCGTCCTCCACCGCGAGGGCGGTGTCGAATGGAAGTCGTCAACCTGCGGAGTAAAAGCTGAAAACCTTCTAATGGTAACGCTGTAATGGGAGGGTGAGAAGTGATGAGAAAAGAGGCAGGAGGGTCATGGCTGGGGTCCGTTCTTTTTCCGTTTCGGGTTGGGTGCGGGATCTGGGACTGCGCTGGCGTCGATCGGAGCGCAAAGTTGGTAGAATTCGTAAAGTTTGGCACGGAGCAGGGCTTTGTCGGGGAGCAGGGTTTCATACTCGGCGATCATGGCGGGAGAGAGGGAGCGGCTGAGTGCATACTCGACGACTTCTTCATCTTTGGTGGCGCAGAGAAGCAGGCCGATGGCAGGGCCTTCGTGGGGCTTGCGATAGTCACGGTCGAGCGCTTCGAGGTAGAAGCTGAGTTTGCCAAGATCTTCCGGGCGAAACTCCCGGACCTTGAATTCGATGGCGACGAGGCAATTCAGGCCACGATGGAAAAAGAGCAGGTCGAGAGCGAAATCCTGCGCCCCGACCTGGATGGGGTGTTCGGAGCCGATGAAGCAGAAATCGCGGCCCAACTCGGTGATGAAGCGGCCCAGATTCCGCAGCAGCGCGCCGTGGAGATCGGCCTCGGAGTGTTCGGCGGGCAGGCCGAGCAATTCGAGAGAGTAGATGTCTTTGAAGAAGTCCGCCGCCTGCGGATGCAATTCTCTCAACACGGTTGAGAGAATCGGCTCGTCGCGGTAAGTTTCAAAAAATTGACGCATTCTCCAGATATTCTGGGGGGAGAATCCCCTGATGCCGGGCTGCATTTTCTGAACAAATAGGGAAAGCGCCTGAACGGTCCCCTTCCCCCAACCGTCGCTCTGAATTTTACGTGAGATGTATTCCCCGACATTCCAGTAAAGATCGATCAGAGTGGTGTTCACGGCTCTGACGGCCTGCAAACGCGACTGCTCAATGAGCCTCACAATTTCTTCGAAAGCGGCTGGTTCGGAAACAGTATTTCCAAAGCATTTCCCGATGGCGGTTTTCTTTCCGGCGGGCAATGTGAGGTGGATGATTTGCGGCGGGCGGACATGAGAGATTGAAGGGGTAAAAGCTGAAATTCTGAAACCTGAGATGAAGAGGGAGAAGATTGAAGAAGTGAGCAGTGAGCAGTGAGCAGTGAGCAGTGAGCAGTGAGCAGTGAGCAGTGAGCAGTGAGCAGTGAGCAGTGAGCAGTGAGCAGTGAGCAGTGAGCAGTGAGCAGT
>JBIPND010000113.1:0-7511 GCA_044374015.1 Luteolibacter sp.
CCACTGCCGATCCGGCATCTTCTCGCGGTTTCCGCAGGTTATACCGAATCGGAATCCGACGTGGCCGGACCGCTGGACCAGAGTGGCGAGTTCACCCGCGTGGCGCTCGGCTACATCGTCCCACTCCCCCGTTGGAATGGGATCAGCCAGGAATGGAGATCCGGGATGGAATTCCGAAACAACGACTATCTTTTCACCAACAACACCAGCCAGACGGTTCGCTTTTTCCAACTCGGGACAGGCTGGAAAGGAAAACAAACCGACCGCTTGGGTTCCTCTCGTGTGGAGTTGTCCCTTGCCTACAGTCCCGGTCAGGGGATTCTGGGTTCGGAGGATGCCGACTTCGTGGCTTTGGGGGGGGGCGGTGCGGAAGCACTCATCGCCCGCATGGATGCCGAACGGACCTTGAAACTGGGCGGGCAAGCCTCCTTGACTGGCAGGCTGCGCGGTCAGTGGGCGGATTCGGATTTGCTGGCCTCCGATCAAATCTCCGCCGCAGGTGCCACGCGGGTTCGGGGCTTTGATGAAGTCGTGGGCTATGCGGACAATGGCTTGGTGGGCACGCTCGAAGTGCAAAGCAAGGCGTGGGAAACCCCGCAAGCCGGGGATTTCAGCGCTGCTGCGTTTCTCGATGGAGCGGTATTGGACCGTGATCTTGCCACGGATGCCGGCGAGTTGTTGTCAACGGGCGTCGGGATCCGTTGGCGGATGGCCGACCATTTTTCCGCTAAAGCCGATCTCGGCATTCCGCTGACTTATCCTGATAGTGAAGATGGGGATCCCGTGCTCCACTTCTCGGCCACGACCACCTGGTAAAACATCGGGACTTTACGGCCCCGCAGGCGTTGGCTCCTGAAGCACGGTATTGCCAGCGCATCAGCCGGCGCAGTTGCTCTTTGGTCAGCGAGTCGTATTTCCCCGTCGTCGGAAAACGTGACCCCACGGCGCACCTCAGTCCTATCCCTACCAACCGCACCAGATCCACGAGATTCTCCTCCAGCCGAAGTGCCTGCCGCAGGGGAGTACGCTGGAAATCAAGAAAACCGGCAAGGAGCGCAGGAGCGCGGAGCTGGAAATGCGCCCGGTGTTGATCGATGGCGGATTCCTGGACATGCGCTATCTCGGCAAGGCGGCGCGCATCGACGAGCCCGCGACCTATGACGCGGCGTTCCTGATCGCAAACCACCGGGTGCGGGGCGTGGGCTATTGCGCCATCGCCCGCAACAATTTCCGGTTCAAGAAGCGCATTCCGCAAGGTTGGCACCAGAACGTGTGCGACCCGAACCTGCCGACCCACGACGAGCGGCAGAATATTCACCAGCTGCTGGATGGCTTCGATCCAAAGGATTACAGGGATTTCATCAATCAGACGACGCACCCCCGAAAATGTCGGCTGGGAATGGGAAGGAGATCTATTCTCATGACTGGCGAAACAAACCTCACAGCATCTTATCTACGCGAGTCCCTGATGGCATTCTGGGGCGAGGCGCTGGCCCCATCGAGCCGCGCAAGGAGGGTTTCCTCTTCACGATGCCTGCCTCGTTTCCGGACGGATGGCAGAGTGTCTTGGAAATCACCCAGCCCACACCGCACAACTACCGGCTCAGCGACCGGGGCCAGACCTTGGCCTGGCTGGTCAAACTGAGCTTGTCAGACTTTCTGCTTCCCGGTCCCGTCTGGGTTGTTAGCTTCCGGGGTGTGGAGTGGTGTGGTACCCATTCCATCCACTCGACAGTTTTGCGCCCTTTCGCCTTCCCATTCACCCACCTCATGGCCGACGACACCAAGAAGATTCTCCAAACCCAGCTCTGGAACATTGCCAACACCCTGCGCGGCAAGATGGGCGCGGATGAGTTCCGGGATTACATCCTCGGCTTCATCTTCTACAAATACCTCTCCGAGCGGATGCACCTGTTCGCCGACGAGATCCTGAAGCACGACGGGATCCAGTTCGATTTCATCGATGAAACCACCAAAAAGGGCGCGGGCTTGCTCGCCGCCATCCAGGAGGAAGCCATCGAGCGCCTCGGTTATTTCCTGAAACCCGCCGAGCTCTTCCACAAGATCGCGGAAAAGGGCGCGCGCAAGACGGACAACTTCATTCTCGAAGACCTCACCGCCGTGCTCAAGCACATCGAGGCCAGCACCATGGGCCACGCCAGCGAGGACGACTTCGAGGGCCTGTTCGAGGATCTCGATCTCGGCTCGTCCAAGCTCGGCAAGACCGAGAGCCAGAAAAACGAACTCATCGCCAAGGTGCTCGCCCACCTCGACAAGATCGACTTCCGTCTCGCCGATACCGAGGCCGACGTGCTGGGCGATGCCTATGAATACCTCATCGGCCAGTTCGCCAGCGGTGCGGGGAAAAAGGCCGGCGAGTTCTACACGCCGCAGGAAGTCAGCACCATCCTCGCCAAGATCGTCACCACCGGGAAAAAGAAGCTCAAGAGCGTCTATGACCCCACCTGCGGCTCCGGCTCCCTGCTGCTGCGTGTGGCGAAGGAGGTGGACGACGTCGGCAGCTTCTACGGGCAGGAGATGAACCCCACCACCTACAACCTCGCCCGCATGAACATGATCCTGCACGGCGTCCACTACCAGCGCTTCGACCTGAAGAACGAGGACACCCTGGAGCATCCCGCGCCCGAGCACGCCGACCTGCGCTTCGAGGCCATCGTCGCCAATCCGCCGTTCTCCGCCGACTGGTCCGCCAGCGCCATCCATGAGAGCGACGACCGCTTCAGCGCCTACGGCAAACTCGCACCGAAAACCAAGGCCGACTTCGCCTTCGTCCAGCACATGGTCCACCACCTGGCACCCGGTGCCACCATGGCCTGCGTCCTGCCGCACGGCGTGTTGTTCCGGGGCGCGGCGGAGGGCCACATCCGCAAATACCTCATCGAGGATTGCAACTACCTCGATGCCGTCATCGGCCTCCCCGCCAACATCTTCTACGGCACCGGCATCCCCACCTGCATTCTCGTCCTGCAAAAGCAGCGCGAGAACCCCGACGACATCCTCTTCATCGACGCCAGCCAGGGCTTTGAAAAAGTGGGCAATCAAAACTACCTGCGTCCCGAGCACATCGAGCGCATCGTCAGCACCTATCGGAAGCGCGAGAGTATCGCTAAGTTCAGCCACGTGGCTGATCGCAGCGAGGTGGCAGAAAACGACTACAACCTGAACATCCCTCGCTACGTGGACACCTTCGACGACGAGGAAAAAATCGACCTTGCCGCCATTTCCACCAAACTCACCGCCTTGGAGAGTGAAATCACCACCACCAATAAAGAAATCGTGGGTTTTTGTAAAAAACTCGGCATCGCGCCGCCATTTTGAGAACCATGAACCACGGCGAAATCATCCTCTACCGCACCGATGACGGCCAAGCTGCCCTCTCGCTTCATGCCCGCGACGGCTCTGTCTGGATGAATCAGGCGCAGCTCGCGGAACTTTTTGCCACCTCCGTGCCAAACATCAGCATGCACATCTCCAAAGTCTTACAGGACAAGGAGTTGAGCGCTGATTCAGTTGTTCAGAATTACTTAACAACTGCCGCCGACGGCAAGGACTACAGCGTCGCTTTCTACTCCCTGGAGATGATTCTCGCCATCGGCTACCGCGTCCGCAGCCCCCGTGGCACCCAGTTCCGCCAGTGGGCCACGCGGCACCTACAAGAATTCCTCGTCAAGGGCTTCATCATGGACGACGAGCGACTCAAGAATCCCGATGGCCGCCCGGACTACTTCGATGAGATGCTCGCCCGCATCCGCGACATCCGCTCGTCGGAAAAGCGCTTCTATCAAAAAGTCCGCGACCTCTTCGCCCTCAGCAGCGACTACGACAAGACCGACAAGGCCACCCAGATGTTTTTTACGGAAGTGCAGAACAAGCTCCTCTACGCCGCCACCGAGCGCACCGCTGCCGAACTCATCGTGCAGCGGGCTGATCCCGCCCAGCCGAACATGGCGCTCACCAGTTGGAAGGGGAAAATCGTTCGCAAGCAGGACATCATCATCGCCAAAAACTACCTCAACGAAGATGAGCTGGACACGCTCAACCGCCTCGTCACCCTATTCTTGGAAAGCGCTGAACTCCGCGCCAAAAGCCGTCAGGATCTCACCATGAATTTCTGGAGGGAAAATGTGGATCGGCTCATCACCTTCCAAGACCACCCGCTGCTCACCGGCAAAGGCCGCATCAGCCACGAGGCCATGGAGGAAAAAGTCCACGCACTCTACGCGGAGTTCGACACCCGTCGCAAAAAGTTCGATGCCGCCGAAGCCGACAAACAAGACCTCGCAGAAATCGAGGCCCTGGAGACCAAAGTCAAAAAGAAAGGCGGCCGGAAATGATAATGAAACCGAAAACGATGCCGGAACTGCGGTTTCTTTTCTCCAGCGCCAAAAGCGCGACCTATCGCAGCCTAGGGCAACGCCCTAGGTATCGCACCCCCCCGAAACCCCAAGCCCTGAAAGGGCGGCCTAACTCCCTAGCCCCAACGGGGCAAACTATCGTAGCCCAGGGCAACGCCCTGGGAAATCTCGCCACAATTTCCCAAGCCCTGAAAGGGCGGCCTAATTCCCAACGCATGGAGGTCGCCCCATGATAACGAAGCAGAAAACAGTGCCGGAGTTGAGGTTTCCAGGGTTTGAGGGGGCGTGGGTCGAAAAGCCCATGGGCGAACTGTTGTCGTTCAAAAACGGTTACAATGCAGCGGCCGCGCAATATGGCTCGGGCGTCAAGTTCATCAATGTCTTGGACATCATTGAAAACGATTTCATCACGCATGATCGGATCATTGGTTCGGTGCAAATTCCGCCCAAGGATTTCGAGAAGAACGAAATCAAATATGGCGACATTCTCTTTCAGCGAAGCTCCGAAACTCGCGAGGAGGTAGGCCAAGCAAATGTTTATTTGGATCGAGAAAAGCCAGCAACTTTTGGCGGTTTTGTGATTCGCGGAAGGCCGTTGGTGGAGTTCGACTCCATTTTCTTCAACTCGATGCTGAAGACAGCGAAAGCCCGAAAGGACATCACCTCAAGGAGCGGAGGCAGCACGCGCTACAATATCGGCCAAGAGTCGCTTGAAGATGTTGTTGTTAGTATTGCACCCACCCTCCCCGAACAACGCAAAATCTCAGGCTTCCTGACGGCGGTGGATGGCCGGATTCAGCAGCTGAGGCAAAAGAAAGCCCTGCTGGAGGACTACAAGAAGGGCGTGATGCAACAGCTCTTCACCCAAGCCCTCCGCTTCAAAGACGACCACGGCAACGACTTTCCGGAGTGGGAGGAGAAGAAATTGGGGGACGTAGCAAAGCTGATCTCAGGGCAACACTTGGACCCGGATCAGTATGATGACAGTGGCGAAGGCGTTCCTTACTTTACTGGCCCGTCAGATTTCACGAGTGATCCATCGAAGTTCACGAAGTGGACAAAGTTCAGCTCGAAGGTAGCACCGCCGGATAGTGTGCTAATTTGCGTGAAGGGAAACGGTGTCGGCAAGTTGATGTATTCGTCATTGCCGCAGGTGGCCATGGGACGGCAGTTGATGGGTATTCGCTCTGAATCATTCAGCAACGTCTTGCTGTATCAGTTCCTCCTCACAAAGACACAGCAGTTTGTCGCTTTAGGCAGTGGGAATTTGATCCCGGGACTTTCGAGGCCAGACATCCTTACGTTCCCGATTCCTGCACCCTCTCTTCCCGAGCAAACCAAGATCGCCAACTTCCTCACCGCGCTGGACCGCAAGATCGAAAGCGTCGCCCTGCAGATCACCCACACCCAAACCTTCAAGAAAGGGCTGCTCCAGCAGATGTTTGTATGAGTGCGTTCGAAATCACATCCCATGATTTAGGCCGCCCTTTCAGGGCTCTAGGTTTTTTGATTCGTAAACCCAGGGCGCTGCCCTGGGCTGCGATAGGCCGCGCCGTTGGCGCTGAAGATCAGTGTGCCGTTGGCGCTGAAGATCAGTGTGCCGTTGGCGCTGAAGATCAGTGTGCCGTTGGCGCTGAAGATCAGTGTGCCGTTGGTGCTCAAGACGAGTGCGCCGTTGGCGCTGAAGATGAGTGCGCCGGTGGCGCTGCGATCGTTAGCGCCGTCGGTTTGAATACCACGCACCAAAGGTGCAAACTATCGCAGCGAAGGGTAACGCCCTGGACTACAATTAGTAGTCGTTCGCCTTCTTCCGCCCCAAAGGGGCAGCCTATCGTAGCCCAGGGCAACGCCCTGGGAATCATCCGCCCCCGATTTCCAAGCCCTGCAAGGGCGGCCTAACTCTTTTTCCGCCCGAATATCATGCCGCAATCGCTCGCTAATATCTATGTGCATCTGATCTTCAGCACGAAGGAGCGCTTTCCGTTTCTATCCCCCGAGGTGCGCCCTGATCTGCACTCCTACATGTCCACGGTGCTTGCGAACCTGAACTCCCCGGCGGTGCTCATCAACTCGGTGGAGGATCACGTGCACATCCTTTTCAACATGGGCCGCACGGTAACACTGGCACAAGTGGTGGAAGACGTAAAAAAGTCGTCCTCGAAGTGGATCAAGACGCAAGGGCTGTCATTTTCAAAGTTCGCGTGGCAGGCCGGATATGGCGGATTTTCCGTGAGCGAATCCAATACTCCCAAGGTTGCGAACTACATTCAGAACCAAGAAGAGCATCACAGGGTGAAGAGCTTCCAGGAGGAATACCGGGAATTTCTTACCAAACATAAAATCAAATATGATGAACGATATGTGTGGGATTGAAGGGCTGGTGGACATGCACACCGGATCAGGCCGCCCCTTCAGGGCTCAAATCTCTTGGTTTCGTAAACCCAGGGCGCTGCCCTGGGCTGCGATAGGCCGCGCCGTTGGCGCTGAAGATCAGTGTGCCGTTGGCGTTGAATTCCCACGCACCAAAGGTGCAAACTTTCGCAGCGAAGGGCAACACCCTGGGCTGCTCCAGCAGATGTTTGTATGAGTGCGTTTTCCAGTCACAACTCCAGCCTCACGCTCGAAGGCATCCGCACGGGTTATGAAAACCAATACTTCGAGCGCAAGGGTCGTGATACCAAGGCTTCGAAGTTGGCGAACGAGATCATCGGCATGCTCAATGCCAGCGGCGGCGTGATCGCCTTCGGTTTGTCCGAACCGGGCGAAGCGGAAGACCTGAACCAGCTCGCCCCGGAGAAGCTGGATGCCTATCGCAAGCTCATCAATGATTTCATCCACCCGCCGGCAAATGTGCTGCTGGAGGAAATCACGCTGGAGGGAGGCGAGTTGGTGTTTCTCTATCACATCGAGCAGGATCACGAGCGATTGTTTCACCGGAAGGACAACGAAGACGTTTTCCTGCGGGTGGCAGACAGCAACAAGGGACCGCTGAGCCGGGAGGAAGTCCGCAAGCTGGAATACAACAAGCCGATCCGCGCGTTTGAAGACGAGTTGCGCCCGGACTTCGATCCAGCAGACTTCCGGAAATCGGTGTGCGAATACTACCGGGAAAAGATGCGGTTCGAGGGGACTTTC
>JBIPND010000114.1:0-7507 GCA_044374015.1 Luteolibacter sp.
CCGCATGCACCTGCTGGAGGCTGGACTTGATGAACGAACCGGGCAGCACCACCAGCGACGGCCAGTCGATCCGCACAACGACCTCTGGCGGCAGATGGCTCTTGAAAAACGCCGTGGCATGCTCCGGCTGTGAGAAGACCGCCTTGAAAAAACCGTCATGCGTGTGCGCGGCGGGGATCGGGGGATTTCCGGGAGGTTCCACGGCGCGGAGGCTCGCTGAATCCCGCAGCCGCTGCAAGGACGCTTTCGCCGGTCGGCCGTAAGGAGTGACGACCTGACTGCCATCTCTTCCTCTGCCGCCGCCGCCCGCAGAGGGGATAAGAGCGTCCCCGCTCCTTAACCAAGACGCGACAACAGAATTTCCTCCAAGTATCACACCTTCAGCGACATCGAGTGATTTCCTAGCAGTGGAATGTAATTACATTCGAAAACCCCATTACCCCGAAATTACCCCGCCAAGATCATTGACTCCGCGGCCACGGAATCGCCAAGGTCGATCGTGTTGTATCGACGCGTCATCTCATGATCCACCCACCCACCTCTCCATCGTCCGAGTCCCCTTCGTCCTCACCTCGCAAAGTTCTCCTCATCGGCTGGGATGCCGCCGACTGGAAAGTCATCCATCCGCTGCTCGACTCCGGGAAAATGCCCAACCTCGACCGCTTCCTTGAGCAGGGCGTCATGGGCAACATCGCCACCCTCCAGCCCGCGCTGAGCCCCACGCTTTGGACCTCCATCGCCACCGTCGATAGGGTCAGTCCCGGTAATCGATCATTGACACGGAACGATCTTTTCAGTCAGTTAGCTTCATGACTCGATCCTTGAGATACGGGGCGGCAGGTGCGGTTTACCATGTGATGGCGCGCGGCGACGGCGGCAAACCGGTGTTTGAGGATGACAAGGACCGGTATGGGTGGGTGGATTTGTTGGAGCGGGAAATGGGGTCAGTGTGCGGGAAATGGGGTCAGTGTGCAAATCTCGACAAATTCCCCTCGCCCCAACCGTCCCAGCATGTCGCGCAGAAGCCAGAAGCCAGAAGCCAGAAGCCAGAAGCCAGAAGCCAGAAGCCAGAAGCCAGAAGCCAGAAGCCAGAAGCCAGAAGCCAGAAGCCAGAAGCCAGAAGCCAGAAGCCAATCTCTCCGCGCCCCCCTCTGCGACCGCCGCAGCTCCGCGTTTCGATTTCTCCGCTCCAGAGGCCAGCCTCTCCTGAGCCGCTTGGTCTGGAATACGATTGGATGACCACCGGTTCTCCAGATAGCTATCTCACCAACGTTGTAGATCATTTCGCTGGAGAAGGCTCCCACCTGCGGATTTTCAATCACTCGATCTCGGACGTAAAACCCTGCCAAGGCAAACGCATGTGTGCATGGGCAGCCAAGATCGACGATCTCGTTCATCGCCATCACCTGCTGTTTGTTCAGGTGTCGGGCAACTTTGAAACCTCCGAAATCTTCGATGTGCTTTAAAATGGAGGAAATCATCCCGATCAACTTCTTGCGGATCAGGCGAGGGTTGCCAGTCCAGGGCAAAGTCTCCACGCATTGACGGTTGGTTCGGTCGCTCATGCAGTTTTTGATAACGGAGTTCACCGTTCTTTCGCATCCGAACCCGACCACCCGTCGGCTTTCTCCCGCTCAGGCCATTCCCCGCTTTGGGGCGTTGTGAAACCGGATGTTGTGGAATACGGAGGAGACCGGGTTCACGAAATTCCCTTGAGCCGGAACATGCCAACCCGTCCTGATACCGCGCCAGAACTTCTGGCCAGCACGTTGCACCTCATCCAGGGCGACGTGTCCGGCACCGACGGTGCGGGGTTTGATCTGTTGCAGGGAGTTGAGCAGAGTGTGCTGGCTGACCTTCTTGCCAGGCCGTCTCGACTCGACGAGCCGGTGGGTGAAGCGGGAGCCGCCCGTGCTGCTGGATTTGGTTTGCGTCTGCGGATGAACCTGAGGCGGGGGATGCGTCTGACATGGGGTGTTGAGCAACCACAAACTCCAGAAGTTCTGGCACTGCATTCGGCCTTCAAAAATTGATTCACTTACCATCAATGAGTTATAATCTTGATAGTGGGGAAAACCCCGTATTTTGGCGATTTTTAATTTCTAACTTTCAAAGGCGGGCTTGGCCGTTGGCCTGTAAGAACGCGGGAGAAAGGAGAATCGACGGAGGCTCGGTTTTTTCGGGCTCATGGGCTGGCGGACAGGAGTGTCCGCACTCCTTATTATTTCATCAGCGCGAGGATCGGCTGCGGCCAGATGCCGAGCACGAGGGTGGCGAGGGTGAGAACCGCGATGCAGGCTTTGCTGATAGGCGGAAGCGTGATCGGGGATTTTTCGCCGGGGTTGGTCCACCACATGGCGCGGACGACATTGAGATAGTAGTAAAAACCGGCGGCGGCGGAGATGAAAGCGATGGCGATGCCGACCCACAGCTTGGCTTCGACGGCGAGCGAGAAGACGAAGAACTTGCCGATGAAGCCGGCGGTGAGCGGGACGCCGGCCAGCGCGGCTAACAGTATGGTGAGGGCGAGCGCGAGCTGCGGGTTGGTTTTTCCGAGGCCGTTGAAATCGGTGATGTTCTCGCCGTCGCGCTGGATGCGGACCTGGGAGAGGATGAAGAAAACGCCCAGCGTCATGATCAGATAGGTGGCGAGGTAGAAGGAAACCGCCTTGGCGGAGCCGAGGGATTCGGCGGTTTCGGGTTTGCCGGCGGCCAGCGCGAGCAGCAGGAATCCGGCGTGGGCGATGGAGGAATACGCGAGCAGGCGCTTGAAATTGGTCTGCGGGATGGCGGCAAGATTGCCGAACAGCAGGGTGGCGCTGGCGAGGATCAGTAGGATGGTGAGCACCGGGCCGCGGGTGGTTTCATTGATGAGAAAGGGCTCGAGGAAACGGATGGTGAGGATGAATCCGGCGGCTTTCGAGCCGACCGATAGAAACGCGGTGGTCGGGGTGGGCGCACCCTGATAGACGTCGGGGATCCACACCTGCATCGGCACGGCGCCCATTTTGAAGCCGAGGCCGACGAGCACGAGGGCGATGCCGAAGAGCAGGCCGGTGGGGTTGGAAATGCCGGATTCGAGGTTTGAAAGTTCGGCCAGGTTCATGGTGCCGGTGGTGCCGTAAACCCAGGCGATGCCGTAAACCAGGAAGCCGGTGCTGAGCGCGCCGAGGATCAGGTATTTTACCCCGGCTTCCAGCGAGCCGACGTTGCGGCGCATGTAAGCGACGAGGATGTAGAAGGTGATGGTGACCAGTTCGAGGGCGACGAAGGCGCTGGCGAGGTCCTTGGCGGAGGCGAGCCACATCATGCCGGCGCAGGCGAAAACGGGCAGGCAGTAGAATTCGCCGGTGCCGGATTCGGACTGCGGATGCTCGGTGAAACGGCTGAGGATCTTGCGGTAGTCCACGGCCATCAGCAGGACCAGGATGGTGCAGACCAGGGCGAAGCCTTTGTAGAATCTAGCAAGCGGGTCGAATTGATAGAATTTCCACAGCGACCACTGCGCCCAGGTGGCGTCGGGTTTGTCAGCCGGCCCGATGGCGATGAAGAGCAGTGCGAGGACTACCGTTAGGCAAACGGCGGCGGCGATGCCGACCCAGGCTTTGCTTTTGGTGGAGCAAAACGCTTCGGCCATCAGCAGGATGATGCCGAAGGTGACGGTGAGGGCTTCGAGGTAGTAGGCGGGCATGGGGTGAATCTGGGAGATCTGTCGGATCAGGCGGATCGGTTATTTCAGAAGGTTAAGCAGCAGGTTCGGGCAAAGGCCCACCGCAAAAAGCGCGATGACCAGCAGCAGCGCGGGGATGCGGTCGGAGAGCGTGAGATCGGCGGCGGCTTCGGTGGCTTTCACGGCGGGGCCTTGGAAGATATTCCGATAGGCGCGGAGCATGTAAACGGCGGAAATGACCACCCCCCAGATCGAAAGGATACAGGCGATTTGCACCGGACCGAGACCGGTGGTGCCGTCGTAGCCGCGGAAGGCGGAGAGGAAGACGAGCACCTCGCCGGAGAAATTCGCGAGGCCGGGGAGACCGATCGAGGCCATCGCGGCGATGCCGAAAATGAAGGCCAGGCCGGGGGCGGATTTGGCGAGGCCGCCGAGTTCCTGGAGGTCGAGCGAGCCGGTGTTGCGCTCGATGCGGTCGGCGAGGCCGAACAGCAGGGCGATCGAAACGCCGTGGGCGAACATCAGGACGACGGCGGCGGGCAGGGCGAGGGTGTTGCCCGGGAAGGCGATCAGCGCGGCGATCGCCAGAAAGATATAGCCCATGTGCATCACCGAGGAATTGCCTAACATCAGGTCGAGGCGTTTCTGGGAGATGGTCACCCAGCCGACCCACAGCACGTTGCCTAACAAAAGCACCAGCAGCGGGGTGAGCCAGTATTGCAAACCTTCCGGCACGAGCGGGATGGCGAGGCGGAGAATCCCGTAGAGGCCGAATTTTTTCAGGACGCCGGCGTGCAGCATGGCGACGGGGGCCGGCGCGCTGGCATAGGCGGGAGCGGCCCACGAGTGGAACGGGAACAGTGAGACGAGCGTGCCGAAGCCGACGATGAGCAGGGCGGCGATGGCGATCTGTGAGGTGGGATCGACCTTGCCGGCGGCGGCGACCATTTTGGCCATGTCGAGGGTGCCGGTTAGATTCGATAGCCAGACGAGGCCGGCGAGCAGGACGATGGAACCGAGGCCGAGGTAGATGGTGATTTTCCAGGCGGCGGCGCGGCGGTCGCCGCGGCCGAGGATGCCGATCATCAGGAAAGTGGGGATGAGGGCGAGTTCGTGGAAGGCGTAGAAGAAGAACAAATCGGTAGCGGCGAAGGCACCGAGCGCGCCGCCGGAGATGAGCAGCGAGGAGCCGAAATAAAGTTTCTCACGACCCATCGGAGCCTTGCCGGAAAGCACGGCGGCGAGGGTGACGATCACCGAGAGCAGCACCATGATCACGCTCATGCCATCGGGAAAACCGAAGGCGAGGTTCATCGCGGGTTTTTCCAGGACGGGCACGGAGAAGGCCCAGAAGGCGGATTTCCAAGAGAACGCGGCGAAGAGGCCGAGCGCGAGATTGACAGCGGAAGCGGCGATGGCGGTCAGGCGGGCGGGCGCGCCGAACAGAATCGCGATGAAGGCGAGGATCGGAAGGAAGACGAGGAGGGCGAGCATGGAGAGCTTTGCGGTTTGAAGAAATTGGGGAAACAGATCGTTCAGTTTCCAGAGGTTTTCGGTTTGCGAACGGATTTCGGTTTGGGAATCGCGTGAAAGCCCATTTCACGCGAGGGCTTGGATGGGGGAGCACCGGGTATCACATTTTGTGATACCAGGTCATTGATTTCATCGGCGCTGAGTTCGAACATGAAATCCGCCGGGAATCGCTCGATGTTGCGGCGGACAGCTTGCTTGAGGGCGCGCGTTTCAACTTGATAGAGTTCCGCCAGCTGGAAATCGAGCATGACTCTCTGATCCCGAAGGAGCAGGATGCTCCGTTCGACTTGGATGGTGAGAGCTGACGAGGACATTTTGAGGAAACGATAGAGATTCGCGCGGAATAAATTCCGCGCTCCGGTTTTAGAAAGCGGTGTAGTAAATGACGAGGATGACTCCGATGCCGAAGGCGAAGGCGTATCCCTGGAGGCTGCCGGATTGGACTTTGCGGAAAAGATTGCCGGTGCTTTCGGCGGCGCGGCTGAAGCCGCCGACGATCAGGCCGTTGATGACGAGTTCGTCGAAGAAGGCGATGATGGCGGCGAAGGCATCCTGGAAATAACGGACGAGGAAGTTGTCGTAGATGCCGTCGATGTAGAAACGGTTCCGGAAGAGCGGGATCGAGACGGGGTCCTTTTCCTTGCCGGCATAGAGCAGGAATCCGGCCCCTGCGCCGATGACAAGCGCGCCGAGGGAGATCCAGAAAAGGAAGTTCAGGTGAAACTCGCCGCCGTGTGCGGGCATGGCCGGGGCGAGGTTTCCGGCGACAAACGGGAAACCGGCGATCAGTCCTAACACCGCGAGGATGGCGAGTGGAACGAACATCAGCGGACCGACTTCGTGCGCGTGATCGGCATTTTCCGATTTGGCCTTGCCGAGGAAGGCGACGACGAAAAGCCGGGTCATGTAAAACGGGGTGAGCACGGCGACGAAGACCGCGATCCAAAACAGGAATTTGTGTTTCTCAAACGCGGCTTCGAGGATGAGTTCCTTGGAGAAAAATCCGGAGGTGAAGGGCACCGCGATCAAGGCGGCGAAGCCGATGGCGAAGGTGATTCCGGTGATCGGCATCTTCTTGAGCAAGCCGCCCATTTTCCAGATGTCCTGCTCGTGGTGGCAGGCGTAGATGACCGCGCCGGATCCGAGGAAGAGCAGCGCTTTGAACCAGGCGTGGGTGAACAGGTGGAACATGCCGGCTTCACCGGCGACAAGGCCGACGGCCATGACCATGTAGCCGAGCTGGGAGAGCGTGGAGTAGGCGAGCACGCGCTTGATGTCGTCTTGCTGGGTGGCCATCAGCGCGGCGACCAGAGCGGTTAGGCCGCCGGTCCAGGCGATGATGGTGCTGGCTGCCAGGCCTTCGAAGACTTCGAAACCGAGTGAGAACTGCAGCCGGAAAAGCATGTAAACTCCGGCGGCGACCATGGTGGCGGCGTGGATCAAAGCGGAAACCGGAGTCGGGCCTTCCATGGCGTCGGGCAGCCAGACGTGGAGCGGGAGCTGGGCGGATTTTCCGACCGCACCGCAGAAGATGCAGAGCACGGCGGCGGATAGCACCCCGGTGAAAATGGCAGGATTGGCGGCTTGGAAGGTTTCGAGGCCGCCCTTCATTTGGTCGAAGGCGAGGTGGCCGGTGATGCCCCAGAGCATCAGGATGCCGACCATAAAACCGAAGTCGCCGACGCGGTTGCAGAGGAAGGCTTTTTTCGCGGCATCGGCGGCGGATTCCTTCTGATACCAATGACCGATGAGCAGGTAGGAGCTGAGTCCGACCAACTCCCAGAAGATGAAGGTCATGATGAAGTTGTTGGCCAGTACGATGCCCGTCATCGAGAACATGAAGAGCGAGAGGCCGGTGAAATAACGGTTTTTCGCGCTGTCGTCCTTCATGTAGGCCAGCGAGAAAACGTGGACCAGCAGGCCGACGCCGGTGACCACGATCATCATGCCGGTCGAGAGCTGGTCGAGCTGGATGCCGATCTCGATCGAGAAGTCGCCGATGGTCGCCCAGTTGAATGAATGGGTTTCCTTTTTTCCGAGCAGGAGGAAGGAGATGACCAGCGTGACGGCGGCCGACGCGGTGGAGACGAGCGGCACCAGCGCGCTTTTGCGCAGCACCAACTGGCACGCGGCGGCAACGGCGAACGGGAGAAAGAGGAGGATCCAGGCGGGGTTCATGAAATGGAGGAAGGCGTGAAGATGTTACCCCTTCAGCGAGGTCAGCTCGTCGGTGTGGATGGTCTGGCGGGCGCGGTAGAGGGCGACGATGATCGCGAGGCCGACGGCGACTTCGGCGGCGGCGAC
>JBIPND010000115.1:0-7506 GCA_044374015.1 Luteolibacter sp.
CGCGCTTTTCGCCGAGGTCCGCACGGCGGGTGGAGTCACTGAGGACCTCGACGATGACGACGGGTTGAGTCTGGAAATGCTGTGAATCCGGGTTCGATTGGCAGACCACCATCGCGTCCGGGTAGTAAAAGCGGGTGTGGTCGGGAAACTCGATGCGGACCTTGGTGTCGCTGTTGAAAGGCTGGCAGGTTTTTCCGCGGAGTTTTCCGTGCAGCGAGGCCAAGCAATTCAGAGCAATATTGTTGTGCCGAATCGTCGCGCCCGCCATGGCATGGACGGTGCCACCGAGGTATTCGTGCTTCGTGTCGCTGATTTCCTCGCCGGCGAGGTAGTCGCTCACCGTGAGGGAATCCGGCTGTCTCAGTGCGGTCATGGCGGGACGGTAGCAGGACGAGTGCGAAGTGGCAACCTGTGGAATGGACCCAGCGAGCTCAGGGACGGCGGGATTCTCCTGCAACCGGCGGAAGCTCTGCCGGTGCCCGGGATTCCCGAGCAACCTTGCGGGGCTGGATCGCGGAGGATGGAAAGGATGCGGGTAATTTCTGGCGAAAGGCCACATCATTCCGAGATTGTTAAAAGACATCCCCCATCAACCCACCACCGCCGCCCTCCAAGCAGATCCCCACCTCCACCGCTTCACCCTCATCTTCGACCGCGAAGGATACTCCCCCGACTTCTTCGCCCGCCTCAAAGCCCAACGCATCGCCATCCTTACCTACCACAAACACCCCGGCCAAGACTGGGAAAAAACCGAGTTCACCACCCACCAAGTCACCCTCCAACACGGCGACACCGTCCCCCTCCAACTTGCCGAGCGCGGCACCCACCTTGGCAATGGCCTCTGGTTGCGCGAACTCCGCCGCCTAGATGAAAAAGGCCACCAAACCTCCATCCTCAGCACCGACTACCGCAGCGACATCACCACCGCCGCCGCCGCCATGTTCGCCAGATGGCATCAGGAAAACTTTTTCAAATACATGCGTCAACACTACGGACTGGATCGGCTAGTCGAGCAAGGCATCAGCCCGCTTCCCGATACCACCCGCCTCGTCAACCCCGCTTGGCGCGCCCTCGACAGCCAAGTTCGCAGTGCCACCGGCAAACTCACCCGCCAACGCGCCGCCTTTGCCGCCCACATCCTTGAACCCACCCAAAACACCCCCGCCGCCGCCGCCCGCCACGAAACCCTCAAAGGCGAAACCCTCGCCCAACTCCAGCAACAACAAGCCGCCCTCGACGCCCTCAAAACCCAACGCAAAGCCACCCCCCAGCACATTGAACTCAAAGACCTCCCGCCCGACCAACGCATCCACCAACTGCGAGCCGGGCGCAAACACTTCATCGACACCATCAAGCTCATCGCCTACCGCAGCGAAACCGCCCTCGTCCATCTCGCCCGCGAAACCCTGCGCCGCAGTGACGACGCCCGCAGCTTCGTGCGCGGTCTCATGCAAACCCCAATCAACCTCCGCCCCGATCTTGCCGCAGGCGAACTACGGACACGAAGGGCACTGATGAAGAGATTTCCAAAGCCCGGCACGCAGGCGTGGCATCCCTCCCGCATGAGGCGTCCCTACAGGACGCGTTGATTCCCAGGAATCCCGACCCGGCACTGCGTGCCGGGCTTTGATGAGGCGTCCCGTGGGGACGAAGAGCGGAAAATGGGGGTGACGATCAGGACTGACGCCACCGGCTCATTTCCGGTTGCCCTTCCGGGGTAAAGAGGTGCCATTTTAATCTGATCCCATTCAGGTCTTTCTAGCGGGAAATGGGGGTGCCCGGCATCCGGCGGCTGGCAAATTTCTCGCAATCAGGGCGGGTTAATGGAAATCTGCGCGCATGAAGTTGAAATTGTTGAGTGTTTCCGCCTTTCTCGCCCTGGCCACCCCTGCGATTTCGGAGGGGGAATCCTTGGAAATCGAGGGAGCCCCCGATCCTGTGGAGGTGGCTGCGGACGCCTCCGGACCCAATGGCGAGATCCCAAACGACTTGCTCGAAGATGCTGCCATCCATCTTGAACTTGCAGTGAACCGGTTCACCGCTCCTTCGATCTCCAAAATGTTTGATACCCTGCAGTTTCTGATGCCCTTGCCGATCGCCGAGGTGGAGCGGAAAATGCCCGCGCGGATGTCCCAGGATCGTGCGGATCTGGCCATTGAATTGGGGTTTCTCATCGCCGATGGTTTCCTCATGGTCCAGGCCGAGCAGTTGGCGGATGTGGAGAAAATGGCGAAGGATCTGACTCGTTATGGCAAGGCCCTGGGCGCGGGCGACCGGGTCAACCGGCACTCGGCAGGGTTGTTGGAGAGTGCTAGGAATGGCGATGTGCCCCAACTGAAGATCGAGCTGGCTTCCACCCAAAGGGATGTCGAGGATGAGTTGGTGACGCTCAAGGATGCGGATCTGGCGCACTTGATTTCGCTGGGTGGCTGGATCCGGGCGCTGGAAGTTTCCTCCGTGGCGGTGGACAAGCAATTTTCTCCCGAGCGTGCGCGGAAGGTGATGAGGGCAGATATCGCGGAATACTACTCGGAGTGCATCACCGGGTTGGAACCGAGGATTTCCGGGCGACCAAATTATTCGGCCATGCGGGATCTGCTGCAGGATTTGAGCAAGAAGATGAATCTTGAAAACGGCCAGGAGCCGACTCCTGAATCGATGAAGGAGATCCGCAGGATTTCCTCACAGCTGGTGGAACTCGCGCTGAAACGCCAGCAGTGAGGCGAGGCTGAAGGTCCGGTCGATCATTCTCCGGAAATTGCCACCCACCCTCGCGTTTCTCATGGTGGCCCGCGGCCCACCGGCCTTACTCTGCGGCCCGACCATGCAGCACTTCCCCGAAATCCAGCTCACCTTTCAAGAAGCCCGTGTTCTCGGTTGCTTGTTGGAAAAGGAAATCCTCACTCCCGGCAGCTACCCGCTCACCCACAACTCACTTCTCATCGCCTGCACACCTTTTCCTCCCTCGACGAGGTGGAAGAAACGCTCACGGGGTTCATCGAATACCCGCACGGCCCGCTCGTCAGGCGGATTCCCGTTGGCGAAGGCCGCCGGGTCGAGACCTTCGCCCACCTCCTGTCACCCGCGGCGGCGGACAGCCCCTTCGTCAGCGGGGCCCTTCCCGCAGCCGCCGAGAGTTTTGTGGATAATGATTGGCGCGCCGCCATCGAGGCGCGACTCGCCACCCTCGAATCCGAGATCGCCGAACTCAAAGCCGGGCAGACGTCATAGGAAAAACGATTTCTAACATCAGACCGGATCAGCGCGAGGTGGCGAGGTCGAGGTTTTCGGGGGGGGGGTCATTGGCATCACCGTGCATCCAGAATTGGTACCGGGTGTCCCGGAGATCTTGCCGCAAGTCCAGCGCGGAGCGGGGGAGCAGGTGGCTGTAACCGTTTGACTTTCGGAGATAAGTAATGAATTCTTACAGCATGAAAACGCTCGACACCCTGACCATCACCGAAAAGGGACAGGCGCAATTTCCGGCCAGTTGGCGCAAACAGGCGGGCTTGCTGCACGGTGGCCCCTGCGATGTCCGTGTGCTGGATGACGGACGGCAAAGTCTGCTCATTACGCCACGTCCACAGAAACGCCGGGGCGCGGTGGGTTTGCTCGCGCATCTGGAAGGTCAGACCATCGCCTTCCCGAAGGTGAAACGCCACACCATGCCCTTCAAATGAGCTACTTGATCGATACCAACCTCATTGCCGTGTGAAGACACGTTGCTGGCGGCGCAATGCCTCGCCAAAGGGCATACCCTCGTGACGGACAACGCCAAACACTTTGAGTTGCTCCGCCCGCTTGGATTGGTGGTGGAAAACCCGTTGGCCTGAATTCACCTTCTCCCGTATGGTATGATGGCGCATGATCCAAAAGATCACTTCAGCGCTTGATGCTCCGCAATTCGGGTTGGGTGGTTGCGGTTTCGATGGCGTGGATGGTGTCCTCGATGGCAGCCACCCGGACGAGATTCAGCGAGCTAGGAAATTCCCTGCGTTCGGTATCGCGATTGAAACTGGCGATGACTTCCCTGAGCGCGGGAATCTGCGGTTTGCCAGCGGCGCCGTAGCTGTTGATGATTTTCATGATCTCGCCGGTGCGGCGCTCGCTGCCGTGACCGCCCTGGGTTTTCGCCAGATCGGCGGCGGCGGGGAGGCATTCCTTGAAATGGTATTTGGCGAGCGCGTTCAATCCGGCCATGCGGATTTCGTTGTTGAACATGGTGTCCGCCGGGCTGGGGTTTTCGACGGCGGCGATGATGGCCGGGGCGAGGGCGATCACGTCGGCCTCGCTGAGTTGGTTTTCAAAGAAATTCCGGAGGGTGGCGCGGGCCATGCCATCGGGATTGGTCGTGATCGAGCGGATCGCCGCGTAGCGCAACTTGGCATCCATTTGATTGACCTCATCCTTGAGCGGACCGCTGAAGACGGCGGCGGCGAGCTGGCCATGGGCGAACTGCACGGGGTCCTCCCAGCGGATCGGCCACATCGGTTCCGCGGTGGAAACCAGCGCCTTGAGGATGCCTTCCAAGGCGGGTTTGGCGGTGCCGCCCAGGTTGCGGATGGCTTGGGCGGACTTGTAACGCACCCAGCGGTCCGAATGGGAGAGTTGTTTCACCAACACGGGTAGGGCCTCGGGGGTGTTGAGGCGGCCCAGGGTTTCGCAGGCGGCTTGGATGTGGTGCGGATTACTGCCGTCGGCGAGTTTGATCAGTTCGGCGATCATGGTTTTGCTTTCCGGCCGTTTTGCCAGTTCCTCAGCCGCCCAGCTGCGGACGATGGGCGACCAGTCGCCGAATGCCGCCACCAGTTCAGTGGGGGACATTTCGACCCGATCCAGATCGAAGCGTCCGGAGGCGATGACGGCGGCGGCTTCGTGTTTATCCAGCCAATCGGATTTCGCGGCATCGCGGCCGGTGATGACCAGTTTGCGCAAGGGCAGGGCATAGGTTAGAACATAGGTGGCGGCGGGGCTCAGGCCGTAGTAGCTGCTGTTTCCAAAGTAGGTGTTATCATCGGTCTTGCCCGGGCTGTATTGCTCGCCGCCGTCATAGGTGAACGCGCCGTCCGAGCGCCGCACGAGATCAAAGTGCCATGAGGCCTTGCGGAAAAATGCGGACGCCGTTTCAGGTCCGCCGACGGCGGCACCGAGGGCGCTCCACAGGTAGCTGAAACCCTGGCCGGTGTGGCCATACTCGCGGTTGGCATAACCGGCGGTGGCCATGCGGGCGAAAAACCCGGTCTCCATCGGCTTGTCGCCCATCGCGCCGAAGATCAAGGCGCAGAGCGCGTTCTTGCCGTTGTTTTCATGATACGGCCATGGTTCGTGTTCGCCGTAGGGGATCGCGCCCTTGCCGGCATAATAGCCGAAGAACCCGGCGGCGCGGGTGATGGCCTGATCCACTTCAGGGTTTTTCACCCCGCACTTTTTTCCTAACACGATGGATAGATTCGCCGGCAATCCCGCCATGTTCACCGGCCCGTAGGGCGGCACGGAACCGTTGAATTTGCCAGCCTTGGTGAGTGCG
The DNA here is from genome assembly GCA_044374015.1 of Luteolibacter sp. Lineage (GTDB taxonomy): Bacteria > Verrucomicrobiota > Verrucomicrobiia > Verrucomicrobiales > Akkermansiaceae > Luteolibacter. Next base: position 5,528 of record JBIPND010000115.1, read on the forward strand.
GCAAAGCCATGGCCGAAGGTGCCATACATGCTTTGGCCGCGGGCCAGCATGAGGGTGTTATTGGTGATCGCGGGAAGCACCACCCGGTCTTTTGTCATGAGGAAATATTCGCAGAGAAACAGATTGCGGTTACTCAAGGCCCAGGTATCACCCCAGACAAATCCTTCGGGTTTCTTGTCCGGGTCCACTTCGATGGCGGCGAGGCTCCGCGCGAACTGCCGCACTTTCGGCAGGTAATCGGGGTTGCCGGTCGCCAGCAGGGCGAGCCCTTGGATCGGGCCGGCCCAATCCGTTCTGAGCTCTTCTTTCTCGAGCACCTTGCAGGCCTCTTCGAGAATGCGCTTGGATTTGGCGCAGTTCCATGGGGCGGTATCACTGTAGGTTCCGATCACCGCAAGTTTGATAGAAAGCTGCTGGACGGTTCCGTCGCGTGAGACCGTAAGTTTCAGGTCTCCGCCTTTGGCTTCCGTCTCCGCTGCCTGAATCGCCAAGGCCATGGTTTTGCGCGCGTCGTCGTTGAAGAGTCTGCCCTCCACGCCGAGGATGATATCATCCACTTTCATGACCCCATCCGCCGGTGAGCCGGTGCCAACATGGGTGACCAGGATTTGGCGACTGGCCGTGGTGGTGCGGCCTTGCGAAGCATCGAGATTGTTCGCCGCCTTGGTATAGATCCAACCGCGAAGGCCGGTGGCTCCGAGGTTGTAGGTGAGTTCGCGATTGATTGATGCGCTGTCCTTGGTGAGGTCGGGAACCTGCGCGAAAAGCGGACTCGCAGCGGCCAGCATCAGGCGGCTGGCCAGGGCCGTTGTTTTGACAAACATATTCATAGGTATGATTTCCGGATCGATTACTTGGCTTTCCAAGCGCGGGTGAGGGTGAGCTTGACGGTGCCCTGCGCGCGCTCGGACGGGCCGCCGTTGCCGGCGGATTTGCTGCTCTGGATGGTGTCGAGCTCCTGTTTGAGGATCATCGGATGAATCAGCGAGAGCCAGATTTTCCCGGATTGGCTAACTGTTGGGAGAGCACTGCAGGGTCATGATTCAGATCGCGCCGCAGCAGTCGAGTTTCTGGTTCATTTCAATCGCGGGATTTTGTTCGCTGGAGACGCCGACGACCACGGCTGGCACGCCGGCGACGGTGGTGTGGGGCGGGACGTCGTTGAGCACCACACTGCCCGCGCCGACTTTGGCGCCGGTGCCGATCTCGACGCGGCCGAGGATTTTCGCGCCGGCGCCGATGAGCACGCCGGAGCGGATGATCGGGTGGCGGGCTCCGGTTGCCTTGCCGGTGCCGCCGAGCGTGACTTCGTGGAGGATCGACACATCGTCCTCGATGATCGCGGTTTCGCCGACGACGAACGAGGTGGCGTGGTCCAACAGAATCCCGCAGCCGATGCGGGCGGCGGGATGGATGTCCACCGCGAAGGCCTCGCTGGCGACGCTCTGCAGATAGAGGGCGAGCCAGCGGCGGTCGTCCTGCCAGAGCTGGTGGGAAACCCGATAGGTGGTTAGAGCGAGAAAACCTTTGAAGAACAACAGCGGCTCGAGCGGGGAAAAGCAGGCCGGATCCCGCTCGAACATCGCTAGCAGATCGCGGGCGGCACTGTGGACGATGTGCGAGTGGGTTTCAAAAACCCCGCTGAGCATCGGCTCCATGGAGGTGCGCGGCATGTCCTCACGGGCGAGGCGGCGGGCGAGGCGGGCGCCGAGCGCGGTGGCGAGCGACCCGCGGGAGAGGATCACGTCGTGCACGAGATGTTTGAGCGTGGGCTCGTCGGTGGCCACCCGGTCGGCCTCGCTGCGGAGGGTTTCCCAGAGGTTTTGGATATCCGCAGTTTTACCGGCGCAAAGCTTGGCCGCATTCTTGCTCGCCGGGTGAGTGGCGGTCTGTTGAGATTCGCTCATGAAGATTTCACAGAAATTGGAATACGCGTGCCGGGCGCTGGCCCAGCTCGCGAAATACCATGACGGGCGAAC
>JBIPND010000116.1:0-7495 GCA_044374015.1 Luteolibacter sp.
CGCGAGTGGGACTTCGGGGACAAGAACAATCTAACGGTCGGCTTGCAGACGCGCCATGACATCATCGATGGCGTCGGTTTGTATAACACCACCGATACCGTCCGCACCAGCACCGTGCGCGTGGACGATGTTTATGAAAACAACATCGGCCTCTATGCAATGGCGAACTATCAGGTAAATGACTGGTTCCGCGTCCAGCCCGGCCTGCGTGCGGACGCGTTTCACTTCGATGTGGAAAGCGACAATCCCGCGAACTCCGGCACCGAGAACGACGCCATCGTTTCGCCCAAGCTAAGCCTGATCTTCGGCCCGTGGGCGGACACCGAGTTCTACGCGAACGCCGGCATGGGTTTCCACAGCAACGACTCGCGCGGCGTAACGCTCGGCACTGATGCCGTGGATCCGCTGGTGCGCACTTATGGCTTCGAACTCGGCACGCGGACCGAGGCCATTCCGGATGTGGTCAGCACGCTGGCCCTGTTCTATCTGCACAGCGATTCCGAGTTGCTCTACGTCGGCGATGCCGGCAGCTCCGAAGCCGGACCCGCGACCGAGCGTTTCGGCGTTGAGTGGGCCACCTACTGGCGGTCTAACGACTGGTTGACGCTCGATCACGAGATCACGCTTAGCGAGGGCCGGTTGCTGGACGTCGGCGGCGATGACGAGATCCCCGGCGCGGTTCCGTTCACGATGGATACCGGGATCACGATCGGCAAGGGCGAGGGTTTCTTCGGCAGCCTGCGTTCGCGTTATTTCGGCCCGCGTCCGCTCATCGAGGATGGCAGCGTGGAGTCCCGCCAGAGCTGGCAGGTCAATGCCCGTTTCGGTTACCGGAAAAACGATTGGGAAATCGCCGTGGACTGCCTCAACCTGCTGGACCGCGAGGACAACGACATCGAATACTATTACGAGTCCCGCCTCGGCACGGAGCTCGTCGGCGTAGAGGACATCCACCTCCATCCCGCCGAGCCGCGCACCTTCCGCCTCTCGTTCACCCGGCGTTTCTGAAACCTCACGGAGCTAACAAGCCCACCCGCGCGAAACCGCGGGCGGGCATCGCCGGCCCCACGCTCCGGCGCGAGCTGGCTTTTTCCCAAACCGCATTCAGACCGTCGAGTTCGGCGGGAAAATCCTCGGCCGTGGTGGTGATTTCCTCATCCTGCCAGCCACCGGAGATCCCGGCGGAAAACATCGGCTGATAGACAAGCGGCGCGAGCTGGGACAGCGCCCGCCTTCTCGGGTAGGTCAGGACTTCATGGATGACGCCGTCCTCCTCGATGAGTGACAGTTCCGGCAAGCCGAGACCCGGACTAACATGTATAACGCCGCCTTGCCGCGGATGATGCCCGAAGCCGAATTCGACGAGGTTTTTTATGCCGTCGTGGTCGGGATCGGCGGCGGGACCGGAGATCGCGGGATCGTCCAACTCGGCGGCGTTGAAATGTTCCGCCTGCCAGCGTGCCAGCGGGCCGATGGCGAAGGTGAGGGTGAAGGTTTCGCTGGAGCCGGTAGGATTGGTGGCACCGGGGCCGGCGAAGGCGGAGGCTGTTAGCCGGAGCTTGTGGATGCCGGGCGCGGTGAAACCCCAGTTCATGTGGGTGTGGGTGCCTTCGGCATAGTAATAGTCATTGATGGTTCCGCTCTGGTGGGTGGACATCCAGACGGTGGGCACACCGCCCGAGGTCGTCCAAAGCGAGGCATCCGCATCGCTGCCGGGCGGCGGGGTGTGGCTCACGAGGGAGACCCGGATCCATGGCCGCGGGTTGATTTGGGATACGCGGGAATCGGCGGGAATGTAGGAGCCGAAGGTCCCGGCGCTCTGGTTGTTTTCAATGCCCGGCCACGCCTCGCCGGTGCCGGGGGTGCCCTGCACGGCGATCCACAGCGGCTCGCCGGGCAGTGCGCCGGTGAAGGCAAAGGATTGCGAAGCCGGCTGGGTGAAACGCGCGCCGGAGATCGAAGGATTTGAAGCGACGTTCGGTTTGTCGGAAAGCGGGAGGAAAACGGCTTCGGTATCGTAGGCGGTTTCGCCATTCCCATCGGTGATGGCCTGGCAGGTCCAGCCGCTTCCGGCGGTCCAGCGCCAGCGGATATCGACGTGCTCGCCGAGCGGAATCAGGCCGCCATGCAGCGGGAGGGCAGCGATGGCGAAGAATGTTAGAGTCGGGTGTTTCATGGGATTCCGGGTGGCTTGGCGATGTTGATTCCTGCTTCGGTTTTACGTTTCACTTCGGCGGCGGGAATGGATTCCACACGGCCATCAACGTAGAGATAGTTGGAGCGGCCCTTTGCTTCTAGCAGATCCCCGCCGCCGAAGCGGCCGGGTGAGATGTCGCCCGCCAGCGCGGCCCACGACGACCATTGGTTCGAATGGGTGTGATCGTTGCCGGGGCCGGTGCCGGTGGTGTCCGAGCAGACGAATGCGATCAGCGTGCGCGAGGGATCCGGGATGGCGCTGAGGCGGTTGAGGGCTGGTCCTAGTGGCTCGCCGAATGGGTCGGTTTCCGGGACGAAGATATAACTGTTGAGCAGATAACTGGTGCCATTGGCCTTGATCCGTTCGGCGCGTTTCGGGTCGGCCGGGCAGACCCGGGATTCTTCGAAATCTCCGAGATAGTGTTCCAACGTGTAAACCCAGGCACCGTCGAGATCGGTGGAGTGGGTGGTTTCCGGGAACCGGCCATCGTGGTCCTGGGCATAGAGCTGCAGGGCCGCGCCGAGGTTACGGAGATTGGCCATACAGACGGACTGCCGGGATGCGGTGATCGCTCCGCCAGCCCCCTGAAAGCCCAGAGTTGCCAGCGTGGCGACGATCACGATGACCACCAACAACTCGACGAGCGTGAAGCCCGGCCGCGACGCGCGAATCGATGAACCGCGGATCATTTCAGGAGTTGCTTCGGTCTCGGGGGCGCGGAGGTGGCGGCAAGTTCCCACCAGCGGAAGGCGAGCTCGGGCGGCAGCCAGGGCTTTCCTTTGGGCAGGCGTTTGAGCGCACGCCAGCAGCCGGCCCGCCAATCGGCACCGTGGGTCAGGGTGATCCATTGCTCGTAGCCAATGAGCCAGCGGAGAAAGGGTTGGAAGGCGGCCCATCGTTCCTCCGGCGAGCCGCCGCCGCCCTGTTCGCGTCCGGGAACCGGCGGATGGTCGCCGTTCCAAAGATCAAGGCGGGCACGGTCCCGGGAAAAAATCCAGCCGTCTCCCGGAAAGCCCGGCGTCCACGAGGCCACCGCTCCATGCAGCTCGATCCGACCGCTTTCCCACAGCATCGAGTAACAACTGGTCCCGGTGAGACCGGTTGAAGGCGAACGTGCCATCCCGAATCGCACCAGGGAGTTCCCGTCCGGATGGCGGACATCATGGCCCCAGAAAACCATCTGCTGGGCCAATCCACGGGCGGCATCACTCAGAAAAACCGAGGAGATGTTGAGGGTCGCAGTCACGTGCGAAACATGCGCAGATGTAAAAGTTTTGCAATAAAATTGATTCTTTGTTGCATCTTTTTTGCGTTTGTGGACTTTTGGCGCGTCTTCCAATGATTCCTATGAAACCAAAAACACTACTTTTTGCCACCCTCGCCGCCCTGCCCATCACCACGCCCGCCGCCTCGTTGCTGACCGGCGGGCACATCGATGGACCCGCTTTCGGCTATGTGTCGAATGCGGATTTCACCGCGGACCCCACGCTCACCCAAGGCTTCGAGCCGCATCATCACAACGAGGGCGGCGCGGACGGCGCCATCATCGATGGCGTCCGCGTGACCACCGACACCGAGTATGAGCATGACGAGCTGATCGTGATGATTCCCCAAACATCGACGATCACGGTGAGCGGGACCACCTACTATTGGTTGCCGGAAACCGAGAGCGCGGCAGCGGACAACGGCACTCCGTTTCTCGGGATCGGCCTTGAGGAACTCACGCTCGCCGACTGGGTGGGCGGGACGATCACTCTCAGCCTGTTGAGCTTCAGCGGACCGGGAGATTTCCTGTTATGGCAGGACGACGGCTTGGGCGGAGTGAATGTGTTTCTCGATACGGCCAACAACATCGACTCCTTCACCTTGGCCCCCGGCAGCCACACCCACTTCAATTGGGGCTTCACGGAGAACGCGTTCTTCGAGCTGGAGTTCGGAATATCCGGCACCCATGTGGACGATAGTGCCCAGAGCGCGTCCGCGAGCTACTTCGTGATGGTGCCGGAGCCATCCTCGGCGCTGCTGGGAGCCGTGGGCGGACTGGCCCTGTTGCGCCGCCGCCGCCTCTGATCTTCGGGAAAAACAGCCGCCTGCCACGGAAAGCCACCGCATGATCCGCCCGCTGTGCATCCTCGTTCTGCTCGCCACCGCCACCGCGGCGATCCCGCGTTATTTTGCGCTGGGCTTCCAACACATCCTGCCGCACGGGCCGGATCACATTCTGTTCATCCTCGGGCTGTTTCTCCTGACGCGCAGCTTCGGCGTGCTCTTGTTCCAAATGACGCTTTTCACGCTGGCGCACTCGCTCACGCTGGGGCTCTCGCTTTATGGTTTTCTATCCGTCCCGATGCAGGCGGTGGAAATCGCCATCGCACTGAGCATCGCTTTCGTCGCCATCGAGAACCTGTTCTGTGAGAAACTCAGCCGCTGGCGGCCCGCCATGGTGTTCGTCTTCGGACTCGTCCACGGGCTCGGATTCGCGCATTCGTTTCTAGCAACTCCCGCCTTGGCCTCAGAATTCCTGCCGGCCTTGTTCAGTTTCAACCTCGGCATCGAATTCGGGCAACTCGCCGTCGTCGGCATCGCCTATGCGGCGGTCGCCCTCTGGTGGAAACGCGATTGCTACCGCAAAGTCATCGCCCGCCCGGCCTCCGCGCTCATCGCGGCATCCGGGCTCTATTGGGCGATGGAGCGGAGTTTTTAGGAAGCGGAGGGACTCTCCAATCACCCGGCAAGGAAACGCCCCGTCCAGCCGTAGAGGATGAAATGATGTTCCGCCATTCGCTTCTGCTTCTCAGTTTGGTCGCTCCGCTCGGCGCGCGACCTAACGTGCTTTTTCTTGCTGTCGATGATCTCCGGCCCGAGCTCGCCTCGTTTGGCGCGGAGCACATCCAGTCGCCGGCCATGGACGCCATCGCCGCCAGCGGTCGCGCCTTTCACCGCCACTATGTCCAGGCTCCCACTTGCGGAGCTTCGCGCTATGCGCTGTTAGCCGGCCGCTATGCGCGCAGCCCCGCCCGGCGCGACAACGACGCCATTTTCAACTACGCCGCGAATCACGCCAAGGAGCTCCCTTCCCTTCCCGAACTTTTCCGCAAAAACGGCTACCGCACCGTCTCCCTCGGAAAAATCTCCCACCACCCCGGCGGCCTCGGCGGCAAGCAGTGGGACGACCCTAACCAACCCGAGTTGCCGGGCGCCTGGGACGTCCATGAAATGCCCTGCCCACCGTGGAAGAACCCGGTTTCCGCGATGCACGGCTATGCCAACGGCAAAGCACGCGGCCCCGGCACTTCCGGGATCGAACACGTCGACGGCGATGACAAAACCTATACCGACGGCTGGATCGCCGCAGCCGCCATTCGCCAGTTAGACGACCTCGCCAAGCGCGACCAACCGTTCTTCCTCGCCGTCGGCCTGATGAAACCCCACCTGCCCTTCGCCTGCCCGAAAAGCTATCGCGACCGCTACGACGACGTCAAACTACCCGCCATTCCCCACCCTGGCAAACCCGAGGGCCTCAGCACCTGGCATGGGAGCGGCGAATTCTTTCGATACAACCACGGCGGACGCAACCCGCGCAACGACGCCGCCTACGCCGACGAGGTCCGCAAATCCTACGCCGCCTGCGTCACCTATACCGACACCCAGATCGCCAAAATCATGGCCCGCCTCGACGAGCTCAAGCTAACGAAAAACACCATCGTCGTGCTCTGGGGCGATCACGGCTACCACCTCGGCGAACACGGCGTGTGGGGCAAACACACCTTGTTTGAAGAATCCCTGCGCGCCCCGCTGGTGATCCGCACGCCCGGGATGACCGCCGCGGGCGCCGCATCCCGGGCCGTTGTCGAAACCGTGGACATCTATCCAACGCTCGGCGCGCTCTGCAAACTGCAGCTCCCCAAAAAACTCGACGGCCGCTCGCTTGTAACACTCCTAGATGATCCGAAGGCCGGAGGCCACAGCGCCATCGCCTACGCACCCGGCAAAGAAACCCTCCGCAGCGACAGCCACCGCCTGATCCGCCATGGGGGCAAAGGGGCGAAGTCCGGCTACGAACTTTACGATCACCGCGCCGACCCCGGCGAAACCAAGAACATCGCCGGGCAACAGCCGGAACTCGTGCGTGAACTCGCGGCGGAGATCGACAGAAGACTTCGTTAGATCAACCGAGGATGCCGTTGACGACCTTGGCGATTTCCACGCCGGTGGGCTTCTGGTTGAGGCCTTGGAAGCGGAAGGTGAAGCGGTTGTGGTCCATGCCGAGGCAGTGGAGGATGGTGGCGTTGAGATCGCGGATGTGCACGGGGTTTTCAACGATGTTGTAGGAATAATCGTCGGTGACCCCGTAGCTGGTGCCGCCTTTCACGCCGCCGCCGGCGAGCCACATGCTGAAGCAGCGGCCATGGTGATCGCGGCCCGCGCCGAGTTTGCCCTGGCTGTAAACCGTGCGGCCGAATTCACCGCCCCAGATGACGAGCGTGTCTTCCAACAGACCGCGCTGTTGGAGATCGGTGATGAGGGCGGCGGAGGCCTGGTCGGTGTCGCGGCACTGGTTGGCGAGGTGAAGTTCGAGTTTTTCATGCTGGTCCCAGCCACGGTGGAAAAGCTGGGTGAATCGAACACCACGCTCGGCCATGCGGCGGGCGAGCAGGCAGTTGTAGGCGAAAGTGCCGGGGCGGCGGGCGTCCTGGCCGTATAGTTCGAAGACCGAGTCCGGCTCGGCGGATAGATCGGCGAGTTCCGGCGCGGAGGTTTGCATGCGAAACGCCATTTCATACTGGGCGATGCGGGTGAGGGTTTCCGGGTCGGCCATCGCCTCGTGCTGGAGATGATTCAATCCTGCCAAATCATCGAGCATCGCGCGGCGGTCGCTGCGTGAGACGCCGGCGGGATTATTGATATAGAGCACGGGATCCTTACCGCTGCGGAATTGCACTCCCTGGTGATTGGAGGGAAGAAATCCACTGCCCCAGAGGCGCGAGAAAATCGGCTGGCCCGGGTTTTTCCCGGTCCCTTGGGAAACGAGCACGACGTAAGCCGGCAGGTTTTCATTCATGCTGCCCAGACCGTAGGACACCCAGGAGCCCATGCTCGGATGACCGGGAAACTGTGATCCGGTGTTGATGAAAGTGATGCCCGGATCGTGGTTGATCGCCTCGGTGTGCATCGAGCGGATCACTGCGATTTGGTCGGCCACTTTCGAGGTGTAAGGCAGCAGGTCGCTGATCCACTGGCCGCTTTCACCGCGCTGCTTGAAAGTGGCAAGGCTCTTGCAAACCGGGAAGTTCTTCT
>JBIPND010000117.1:0-7466 GCA_044374015.1 Luteolibacter sp.
ATTTCAAGCCGGTCCCAAAGAAGACGGGGGTCGAAACTCATCGCTGCAAACATCGTAAGCACGACCACCCCGGCAAATGCAAGCGCTCCCGGGCCGGGCGTGATGGTCATGTAGTTGCCCAATTGCACCAGCGCCACCAAAATCCCCACCACAAAAATATCCACCATCGACCAGCGCCCCAACAATTCGGTGAACCAGTAAACTTTTCCCAACATCGCCGGCGAGGGACTCAACTTGCCGCTCGCCGCCAAGCACAACCACGTCAGCGCGACGATTTTCAGCAACGGAATCAGGATCGATGCCGTGAAAATCACCAGCGCGATCGGGTAGGCCCCGCTCCGCCAAAAGCTGATCATGCCGGCGGTGATCGTCGTCGCATCGACGTAACCCAGCTCGACGATGGTCATCACCGGCAGAATGTTCGCCGGGATATAAAGCGCACCCGCCGCGATCATCAGCGCCACCGTGCGCTGGATGCTGTAGGGTTTCCGCAGATGCAGCGCGGATCCACAGCGCGGGCATTTGCCGAGCGCGACCGGCGAGGTTTTGCCGCAAGTGTGGCAGCCGGCCAGCCCTTGGGCCGCCGCGCGGGGGAGAATTTCACTCATGTCTTGGCCACCTCCAGCCGATCCCACAATTCATCGCGGTCGATCCCCGCGACCGCTGCCGCCATGCAGAACATCAGGATGCCAAAGGCCCAGAAGCCCACCCCGAAATGCACATCGGCCACTTTTCCCAGCTTCAAAAGACTCACCAGCACCCCCAACAAAAACACCTCGATCATGTTCCACGGTTCGGTCTTGTTCAGCCATTTCGCCACCTGCCGGGCACCCGGTGCCACCCGTCCGAACAGCAGCGGGCCGCACACGTAAATCAGGCTGGCCGCCAGCGACAGCGGCGTGACGATGGTGAAAAGCGCCAACGCAAAACCCAAAATCGGACTGCCTTGATCGATCAGCGCGCCAGCTGCGGAGGTCAGGTTCAGGGTGGTCCGAATGCTCGCCGCGTCCATCACCAGGAATGGAAACGAATGCACCACCACCATCAAGATCAGCGCGGTGATGGAAAATGCCGTGGCCCGTGCCAACGAAGCCGGGCGGTTCTGATAGAGCACGGCGCCGCAGCGTTTGCAGCGCGCCGCAGTCCCTTCCCGCACCGGTGCCGCCTCGTGCAGCGTGTCGCAAAAGTGGCACACCGAAAAGTGCGGCCCGCCCGGAGGTTTCGGCCACGGATGCCGCGAATGCCTCAGCCGCATCAGCGTCCGCTTGGTTTTGGTGAATTTGGGAATCATGAATCAGCGAAGCGCCACCACCCTCTGCGCGAGTTCTCCCAGTCCTTCAACTCCACATTCCACAAAATCGCCCGCCTGCAGGTAGCGCGGTGGCTTCATTCCCATCCCCACCCCGGACGGCGTGCCCGTGGCCACCACATCGCCCGGCAACAAGGTCATAAACCGGCTGACGTAGCAGACCAGCTGCCGGACGGAAAACAACATGTCACCCGTCCAGCCGGTTTGCCGCAGCTCGCCATTCACGTTGCACCACAGGCGCAACCCTTGGGGATCCGCCACCTCGTCCGCCGTGGTCATCCACGGGCCCATCGGCGCGAAACTGTCCGCGCTCTTGCCCTTGGTCCACTGGCCACCCATTTCCTTTTGAAAACTTCGTTCTGAAAAATCGCAAAACGTCGAATAACCCGCCACATAATCCAACGCCTCCAGCTCCTCGACGTAACAAGCCGCCCGGCCGATCACAATCGCCAACTCGACCTCGTAATCCAGCTTCGTCGAGCCACGGGGAATGATCACGTCATCCAACGGCCCGCTCCAGGCACTCGTCGCTTTCAGGAAAATGGCCGGCTCCGTCGGAATCCCTTCGTCGAGCTCCTTGGCGTGATCCAAATAGTTTTTCCCGATACAAACAATTTTCGAAGGACGGGCGATCGGCGGGCCCAGCCGAATCACGGGATCAATTTCCATCCCGCCCACGCAACCGTCCGCCACCCACTGCGCCAGCGCCTCCAAGCCTCCCATCGCGAAAAACCCCTCATCGTAATCGAGAAATTCCCCGCTCGCGTCGATCCGCCGGCCGTCAGCAAGCAGCACTCCCGGTTCCTCATGCCCCGCCTCGCCAAATCGAATCAATTTCATGGGGACAATCTACCAACAGCGCCGCTGAATCAAAATCCGAAAGTGTAAAAATCACCTCTGCGGCATCCGCCATGCCCCAACCTGGTTCATGGACAAAAAAGAAGCGGTCCGACTGATCATCCCCCTAGGAAAAACCCATTAACCCGGGAGGCATCTCAGTCGGACCGCCTTGTCTTGCGACAACGGAGATTTAGCACCGCCCCCAAACTCCCGCAAGCTTTAATTTCCTGAAACTTGAAAATTTCGCAACGACTCAGGTCCCTGACCGCTCAAATGTCCGATCCAACAGGCGCAGCCGCAGCTCCCCCATGCTCCATCGCTGACCCTTCGCGCCACTGCCACTGCCTCGCAAGGATCGCCCGCAGCGTCCTTTGCGCTTCGGCCCGAATCGCTGCCGCGCACTCGCAAACATTCCTTGCTGCCGATCACTGCGCCTTTCCGAAGTTCTAAGCTAAGGAAACAGCTTGTAGCGGCGTCTCTACGAGCGTCGATGCCATTGAGAAGTCGAAGTTAGTCGCGGGTTTATCCGCCCAAGCGGTGGGTGCTCTAGGGAGCCGTGTCACTCGTGCCGTGGCCCTCTTTCCGGACCGCGAGATTCATCTCGCCCGCGAAGCGAGCTACCAAATCACCTGCGACTGGACGAACGGGCGGTTGCAACCCGGTTCCTCCCCACGCCCCTTGGATAGGGGGAAGCCGCCGCCTTTCAAAACCAAAATGTGGCGCCGCGGGAACCGACGCCAGCGATCTCAACCCGCGAGAACAGACGCCATTCAATCCGATCTAACTATTCAAACCCACGGACTGAACCCGTTCACGGGCCTCATTGATCGCCAAGTGAGGAGTTCGTGGGTCTTGCGCTTCTCCGGGTTCGTGCTCGTGGAGCTCCGGGTGGAACATCCTCATCAGCTTCTTCCAAAGCTGTTTCGGCCGCGCCGTCTGCTCCGCGCTGAGTTCCCGTTTCCCCTCCAGCGCCGATGCCGTGGAATCGTATTCCCGATCCTTATCCGCCAACCAGCAGCCGACTAAAATATCGACCCAACTGGTTGAAATTGAGAAACGCGATCCCGTTCATTCGTCAAGATTTGCACCCTGACCCCATTTCCCTGATCACCACCTGGTAGCAGAGGGCGGATTTGAACCGCCGACCAAAGGCTTATGAGTCCTCTGCTCTACCACTGAGCTACTCTGCCAGGTTTTGCGGGGCGAATCGCCCGTCAAGAGGCGAGGTGGTTACCGTCCGCCCGCCGGAATGTCCACCGGAAATTTGGAAATCACCGCAAGTTTCTTTGATGCCGCGCCAGCGCCAGCCCGGTCGGGGACTTTTTATGCTTCCGGATCAGCGCCGGCGGACCGGCCGCCACCAGGTTGCCGCCATGCACGCCGCCGCCGGGTCCGAGTTCGATCAGCCAGTCCGACGCGGCGATCACATCGAGGTGATGCTCGACGACCAGCACGCTGTGCCCGGCATCCCGCAGCCGCATGAACGCTGCCAGCAACCGCTCGACATCGCCGAAGTGCAGCCCGGTCGTCGGCTCGTCGAACAGATAGAGCGTGTGCGGCGCTTGGGGGCGCGCCATTTCGACCGCCAGCTTCAGCCGCTGCGCCTCACCGCCGGAGAGGGTGTTGGCCGCCTGGCCGAGTTTCAAATACCCCAGCCCGAGTTCCTCGAGGATGTTGAGGATGTGGAAAATCTTCGGGATCGGCCGGAAAAAGACCGCCGCATCGCTCACCGCCATTTCCAAAACATCCGCGATCGACCGGCCTTTGTAAGTTACCTCCAGCGTCTCGCGGTTGAACCGCCGCCCGCCACACGCCGGACAGGCGACCCACGCATCCGGTAGGAAATGCATCTCGATCTTCAAGCGCCCGTTCCCCTGGCAGCGCTCGCAGCGACCACCGGCGGCATTGAAACTGAACCGGCTCGCCCCGTAGCCGCGCTGCTTCGAGAGCTTCAACTTGGTGAACAGATCGCGGATCTGATCAAACACGCCGGTAAACGTCGCCGGATTCGAGCGCGGGCTGCGGCCGATCGCCGATTGATCCGCCACCACGCATTTCTCGATCAGTTCCAGCCCGTCGATCCGATCAAATTTCCCCGGCGTCTCGCCCGAGCCGTTGAAATGCCGGGCCAGTGCCCGCCGCAGAATCGAGTCCGCCAGCGTCGATTTCCCGCTGCCGCTCGGCCCGCTCAGGCACACCAGCCGGCCTAACGGAATTACCACATCCAGGTTCTTCAAATTGTGCTCACGCGCCCCGCGGATCACCAATTCGCCTCTCTTATCTTCCCACTGATCACTGATCACTCGGCACTCTTTCCTCCCCCTCAACCACTCCCCCGTCGGCGAAACAATCTCCAGCGGCGGCCCCTCCGCCAGCACAAATCCCCCCGCCGCCCCCGCGCCCGGCCCCAGATCGATCACCCAGTCCGCCGCCCGGATGATTTCCTCGTCATGCTCCACCACCACCACCGTATTGCCCAGATCCCGCAGCCGTGTTAGAGCACCGATCAGCCGCCCGGTATCCGCGGCGTGCAGGCCGATACTCGGTTCGTCCAAAACGTAAATCACCCCCGACAAGCCCGCGCCCAGCTGCGTCGCCAGCCGGATCCGCTGCGCCTCACCGCCTGATAGGGTGCCGCTGGTCCGTTCTAGGGTTAGATAGTCCAGCCCCACCTCATCGAGAAATGCCAGCCGCGTCCGCACATCGCTTGCAAGCCGTTTGCAAACCTCCGCCTTCGAAGCATCCGGCGCAAAGCCGCCGATCCACCGCATCGCATCCGCCACCCCCAACGCACAAAAATCCTGAATTCCCAACCAGGAGGGAGTTGCTGGTTTCAAGTTTTCAGTTTTCAGCGAAGACCCCGACTTCACTTTCTCTTCCCTGAAAACTGAACACTGAACACTCGCAAACTCATCCGCCCCGCGGATTTTCACCGCCAGCCACTCCGGCTTCAACCGCTTTCCCCCGCACACCCCGCAAGGCCGGTGCGCCATGAACTTCGCCAACTTGCGCCGCGTGATCTCCGATTTCGCCTCGCGATAGCGCCTCAACGTCAGCTCCGCATCCGCCCCCTCTTCCAGCAACTCCGGATCGCAAAACATCTCGGTGCCCAGCCCCTCGCAGGCCTCACACGCTCCGAGGTGCGAGTTGAACGAAAAATGCTTCGGCGATAGATCCCCGACCATGAAACCGGTCCGCGGATTGCGATACGACGTTTGGAAAACCAAATCCCGCCACCCGTCCGCCCCCGGTTCCTGGATCGCCGCCCGCGCCTCCGCCCCGCACAGCCGCAGCGCCGTCTCCACCGAATCCGCCAGCCGCGATTCCACCCCCGGCCGGATCACAAACCGGTCCACCACGATCTCCACCGCCCCCGGAAATTCCGGCCACGATTTCGCCGCCTCATCGATTTCCAACACCTCCCCATCCACCCGCACCCGGATGTAACCCTGCCGCTGCAAATCCCCTAACAACCGCTCCGGCTCGCCCAGTTCCTCCTTCGGCAGCGGGGCTAACAAAACCACCTTGCTCCCCTCCTCCAATCCCGCCAGCGCGTCCACGATGTCCGCCGCGCTCATCCGCTCCAGCCGCTCGCCCGTCGCCGGATCGTGCGGAACCCCCGCCGCCGCCCACAACACCCGCAGGTAATCGTAAATCTCCGTCGCCGTCGCCACCGTCGAGCGCGGGTTCAGTCCGCCGCCCCGCTGCTCGATCGCGATCGCCGGGCTCAGCCCCTCGATCGCATCCACATCCGGCTTCTCCAATTGGTCGAGAAACTGCCGCGCATACACCGACAGCGATTCCACATACCGCCGCTGCCCCTCCGCGTAGAGCGTGTCGAAGGCCAGCGACGATTTCCCCGATCCGCTCGGTCCGGTGATCACCACAAGTTTCCCCCTCGGAATATCCACATCGATATTCTTCAAATGATGCTGCCGGGCCCCTCGGATTCGAATCACGTCCACCCGCCCAGAAGAATCCGCCTTCGCGAAACTTCCAAGCCTCAAACGCCCTGTGCGCCGCTGCCCATGAAGTCGCCACCCTTGCCATCGTCCAAGGTGATCGAGAAAATCCAGATTGTCCGACGCCGCCCAACCGTATCCCTTACGCATTTGACCATCACCCACCAGACCGTTTCTCCTTATGAAAACCACCACTGTCGAAGAACGTCTGACCCGCATTGAGCGCGAGTTTGACGAATTGAAACATGAAGTCGTCGGCGTCAAGCCGTGTGCCAAGTCATGGCGGCAGACGGTGGGGATGATTCCCGATGACGAACTCTCCCGCAGCGCGGAAAAACTCGGGCGCGAGTGGCGGGAGCGGGCAAACAAGGACTGAGCCCAATGTTCGTCCTGGATACCAATCACGTCAGCGAGCTCGCGGAAATCCGGCGGCGCACCGAGCCGAGAAACCAAATCGCCGCCTACCAGCGTCTCACCAGACAAGTCGAGGTGTTCGCTTCGTGGCTTGTGCCTCCTTGGGATGACGACGCGGCGGACCACTTCGATTCCTTGAAATCGCTCCGCCAGCAAGTCGGCACTCAGGACTTGAAGCGCATCATCACCGCCACCGCCCGCGCCCATCAACTCACCCTCGTCACCTGTGACCGGAAACTCATCGCTTCTCCTCATGTGAAAACGCTCTTCACCCGCTGAACGAAAGTCCTGTCAGAGCTTAAGGGTGTTGTTTGGGTGAATCGAAGAGAACTGATGGCCATTCCCGAAGATTTCCGGATCGGCTCACATTGTGCCTTGCCCGCGTCCCTTCTGCCGTGCGATATTCCCCACATGGATGAAATCATCTTTGAAGTGCATGAGGATCAGGTGGACGGCGGTTTTGTTGCCACCGCTTTGGGTCATGCCATCGCCACTCAAGCCGATACTCTCGAGGAACTCCGTCAAATGGCGCGTGATGCGGTGCGCTGCCATTTCAGCGATGGTGCACCCGGCCCGATGCCAAAGATCATCCGCCTGCACTTCGTCCGTGACGAGGCACTGGCGGTATGAAAATCCCTCGCGACATCGCCGCAAGCGATCTTATTCGCGCCATGCGGGTTCTTGGTTACGAATCGGTCAGGCAGGACGGCTCCCACATCCGCCTGACGACTACCGAGGGAGGAACCCATCATGTGACGGTTCCAAACCACCGCCCGCTGAAAACCGGCACCCTGCTCGGCGGCGTCCTGAAGCCCGTGGCCGCCCACCACAAACTCACCATCGAGGAGTTGCTCGCCAAACTGGAGCTGTAAACTCGTGGCAATCACCAGAAATGTTGAAATGCCAAACCCCATTCCCCAAGGCGGAACATGCAGCCTTTA
>JBIPND010000724.1:0-2563 GCA_044374015.1 Luteolibacter sp.
GCAGAAGTGGACGGCAGTGGTTGGGAGCTTTTCAACACCATCACCGATCCTCTTGAAACCAAAAACCTAGCAGAATCCAAACCCGAACTCGTCGCCGCGATGAGCGACCGCTGGCTCAAGTGGTGGAAAAACGAAAGCACCAAAACCGCTTACGAACCCGAATCCACCGGTGACAGCCAGCATTACAAACCCCAAGGCGACAAGGGTTCCGGAAAAACCTACACGCCAAGCGCCATGCCCGCCCGCCTCGCCGATCGTTATCCCGTAACCCCATGAAATTTCCATCACCGCCCTCTTTCTAATTTGCGGCCTCGCTTCAAGCGGCACGGCCGAATCGTCCGGGCTCAAGGACGTCTATCAAAAATCCTTTGCCATCGGCGCGGCCATCCCTGGCCCGACGATGTCAGCCGCGGAACTCGATCTGCTGAAGCGGAATTTCTCCTCCATCACGGCGGAGAACCTGATGAAGCCGAGGTATCTCCAACCGGCGGAAGGCCGCTTCGAATTCGCCAAGACCGAGGAATTCATGGACTTTGCCAAGGCCCACCGACTGGATGTGCATGGACACACGCTGGTGTGGAACAACCAATGTCCCGATTGGCTCTTCAAGGACGGCGACCAACCCGCCAGCCGCGAGAGTGTGTTAGATCGCCTGAACCAACACGTTTCCACAGTCGTCGGCCGCTACAAGGGACAGATCAAGAGTTGGGATGTCGTCAACGAAGCGATCGACAATGACAAAGGTGACAACGACCTGCGCAAGTCGCCGTGGTTTCTAGCAACCGGCGGCGATTACATCGCGGAGGCGTTCCGCGCCGCCCGCCAAGCCGATCCCCATGCCATTTTGTTTTACAACGATTTCGACATCGAACAACCGCTCAAACGGGAGAAAACCCTGCGCCTGATCCGCAGCCTGAAGGCCAAGAAAGTCCCGCTCGATGGCATCGGCATCCAAGGGCATTGGGGGCTGGATCGAATCCATCTGAAGGACATCGAGGCCGCCATCCTCGCCTTCCACGCCGAAGGCCTGCGCGTGTCCATCACCGAACTCGACATGGACGGGGTTGCGGAAAAAACCGGCGATCCCTTCGCCACAAACTTCCCGCCCAGCCACTCGCTCAAGCAGGCCGAGCAATACGCCGGACTTCCACCATCCACTGGAACTTCGGTCCGCACGGTGGCGGCGCTTCCGCCGATCCCGCCGCCGGCCCGTGCATGCACGTCGCCCCGCTCGACCGGGTGAGCCTCGGCCAGATCACTGGCCCGCTCTCACTCGCTGACTGCCATTACCTCTAAGCGGCGTTACTGAGTCTGCACCACTTGTGCCGAATGCCACCGAGGCCTAGCAGCGCCCCACTGAGAAGAGCGAGGGTGGTGCCACCATCGGGCACTGCCGACGACACACTTGACGATGACCAACTGAATTTACTACTCGCCGCGCCACCTTGAGTTGTGAATAACCAAGTTCCCGGTGTAGGTTCGAAATTCGTGCCCGTGAGTGTTCCAGTTCCTTCGATCGCCAAAAAGAATCCGTTTTGGAAAGCAATCGTCGAGGTTGCCAGATTGAATGTGAAACCGTCCAGACTGGCGATCGTCCATAGCGGAGACTCCGGGGTGGAAGGGTTAAAGATCCACGGTTGTGCGAATACGACCGCTGTCCCGCCGGAGATTGTGTTGAAGGAACCTGTGCCGTCATCGACTTGGGCAAGGGTCCACGATTGAATCCCCGTTGCGGCGGCGAGGCTCGTGGTCACGTTTCCTCCCGAGTCTTGGAGGACAATCCCTCCGCCTGGCGCGCTGGAAAAGTTAACTGCGCCCGTAACGAACGCAGCCGGGGCCGCTGCAGTGAATGTCAACAAGGCAACGAGTGCCGTCCAAGGGGGGGATGCAAGTTTCATGGTATTGTTTTTTGATTTGGCTCAGGGCTCAACCCCTGCGCCGGAGAAAGCAAACGCACAGCACCGCAGCGCTGAGGATCATTGGAGTTCCGGTCTCCGGCACGGCATCGGTTGCCGATGACCAGCTGAATTTGCCTTCCGCGGCAACTCCTTGAGTCGAGAAAAACCAAGTTCCCGGAGTGGGATCGAAATTGGTGCCGGTTAGCACTCCGTCACCCGCTACCAACAGAAATTTGCTGTTTCGAAACACCACGGTGGAAGAAGACAGGGTGAAGGTAAAGTCTCCAAAGCCGACAATTGTCCAAAGCGGGGCCATCGGGGTTGAAGGCTCGAAAACCCATGGCTGCGAGAAGGAAACCACCTGGCCGTTGGGGACCATGGTAAACGAGCCTGAGCTGGAATCCACTTTGGGTGACTGCCATGATTGGATACCCGCTGCAAGGCCCAGATTTGTGGTGGCAATGCCAAGTGAGTCTTGAAGAACCACCCCGCCATTTTCACCAGAGGCTGAAAAATTAACCGCGCCTATCACGGACGCAGCCTGGGACGCTAAACTAAGGGCAAAGGTCGCGACAACAGTTGCTACACCAAATGTGGTTTTCATTCGTTTACGGGGGGGGGGAGGGGGAGGGGGGAAGAGTGGGGGGACTCGACCGACGTATTTG
>JBIPND010000014.1:0-14972 GCA_044374015.1 Luteolibacter sp.
GAATCGGCTCTTGATTATAACAACCGAGCGGCGGTGCCAAGCAATTTATTGCAAGTCAGGAAAAAAAATCACGGACGATAAATCCACCAAGGCTGGAACCCGCAGCGGGCTCAGCATCCGTTCGAATCATCAGCTCACCTGTTTCCACAAGTCTCGTAAACTGAGTGTATAGCTTGACTGATTTTCTTCGCGAGATGCTCATTTCAGATCGGCATTCCGACCTTGTCGCATCTCAACACCAGGAGCCCCGGATGATTATCCTCAAGTTTAACTGAATAACTCTCCCTGTTTTACGCAGCGCAAGCAACCCACTTCAACATGCAGAAGGCGGTCCAGCGGAATTTCCACTCGTGCCGTCGGAAACGAACGCCTGCAGCTGCCACCCGTCCTGATAGTAATTGTTAGTGGCGGTCCCCGTCGAGGGCTGCGGGCGGGGCCAACTGGCGGGGGCGTTGTTGTTCAAGGGCGTTTCGAGCTCCAGCGCAACTTGCAACATTGCAGGCGGGCCGAATTTCGGCGCTGGCCCACTTGTCTGGTTCGCGAAAAATCATCCCCCCGGATGATTGAGCTGCGGGTGAAAACCATGCACATTGTAATCACTTGCGACGCCTCAACCCATCCGCTGCCAGCATAAAGCATCCCGGTGAGCGCTCACAGGCGCATCTTCAGATTGCCATAACCAACTTACCATGAACTCATTAAAACGGAAATCAAGCCGTCTGACGTCCATTGCCGGCCTCGGGCTCCGGGGGTTTACCCTCGTGGAAATGCTGGTCGTCATCGCGATCATGTCGATTTTGATCACTGCGGGCGGGCCGGCTTTGGACAAGCTCACTTCGTCCCACAGCCCGGGGTCGGTGGCCACCGCCATTTCGGGGCAGTTGGAACGCGCCAGGAGCCACGCGATGGCTAGAAATACCTTCGTTTGGGTGCGGCTCGGGGCGGTCAAGGAGGAGCCCAACGATTTTTTCATCGGGGTCTATGAGTCCTTGGACGGAATCAACAAGCCATCCGCCGCCAAAGGCGTGTGGAGCGCGCCGCGGTTTGCCGATCTCAAGCTGAGCAGCAACTTGGACAGCGGTTTTTCCCGCCCTGCCGTGCCAGTCGGCAACCGGGCTGACACCGCCGCGTGGATTCGCTTCACCCCGACCGGTGAAGCCTGGGTCAGCGCCGGCACGGCCGATGAGAGCCGGATCAAAATGGTGCCTCCGGCCACGGCCGAAACGGGCACGCTGTCCCGCTGGACCGAGATCGGCCTTCAGCCGACCCGCCGCGGCCAAATCCCCGACTCGGCGAAACAGGACGTCGCGGCGGTTCAAATCTCCGGCCTGACCGGGCAAGCCGTCCAGTTCGCCCGATAATCCGAATTTCCCGCACCATGAGACACCCCACCCCACCCTTCCGGACCCACGCATCCGGATTCACCCTCACCGAAGTCATCGTGGCTTTGGGGTTGTTCGTATTTGCGATCACTGGCTTGATGGGCGTAATCCCGGCCGGAATGAGCCAGGTGCAAACGGCCTCCAACGAAAGCCGCGCCCTGGCCGAGATGGAGAGCATCCGCGACGACGTCAGACTCGCCATCGGCTCCAAGATGAAGAGCAGCCTGCGTTATAAAATCACCCCACCCGCCGCCGCGACGACGGTTCCCGTGGATTACAAGCTCTCGGAGGACGGGGAAATCGTCACGGGCAATGGACCGGCCCTCTATCGAGTCATCGGGACCATCCGCGCTCCCGCAGCCGCATCGGCGGATCCGGTTTACCTTCACCTCCGCGCAACCTGGCCCGCCAAGGCCCCCGCCGGCAAAGAAGCGGGTTCCGTCGAACTCATCTCCGCTTTCAAATCATGAACGCCAACCGGAAATTTCCCCGTTGTCCGGGATTCACCCTCATCGAACTGATGGTGACCATGGCGATCCTGACCATCATCCTGGGAATGGCGCTGCAAGTCACGGAATCCGCCAGACTTTCGATCAGGGTCTCGGAAGCCAAGTCGCTCAACGACGCCATCGCCCGCAAAGCCTTCGACCAGATCTCGCGCGACCTCTCCCAGATGGTGGTGCGTGAGGATGCCCGGATCGAATTCCAGTCCGAACCGGGCGACGACAAGCTGGCCTTCCTCACCAACGCCCGCGGCCTCACCTCCGGCCCGGAGGTTGGCGCGCGGGTCGTCTCGCTCGTCACCTATGAACTCGCCAGCGACACCACTCGCGGCAAGAAGCTCCTGCGGGGCTCCCGCGGCCACCAGTTCGACGACACCGCCACCGACGCGCTGGTTCTCGATCCCGCCCGGAACTTCCCCGCCATCCCCCCGGACAATCTCCAGCCGATCTCCAACAACATCATCCGGATGGAAGCCGAATACCTGGTGCAGGGGACCAACACCATCACCCGCAAGATCGACGCTCCGTTGGTTAGTAAAAACTTGAAAGGCGTCATCATCACCTTGGTCACGCTGGATGACCGCGGCCGCCGCGCCGTCCGTCCGGACCGGGTCGAAACCCTGGCGGCGGAGTTCACCGATGCCACCGCCTCAAACAACACGCTGGAAACCTGGAGCAAAATCCGCGACGACCTTGCGAGCCGGAAACCACCGGCCTTTCCCAAGGATGCCGTTCAGTCCATCCGTTGCTATCAGCGGACCATTCTCATTCCGTGAAAACCCGATTCATGCATCTATCACTCCGGTTCCGCCCCGCCAACCACCCGCAAGGCATCGCGATTGTGGTGGTGGTTTCCCTGATGGCCCTGCTGTCACTGATGGTCATCGCCTTCCTGTTGCTCAGCACCACCAACCGCCAGAACGCCAACCTCGACGTCTCCATCCGTCAGGCGGACAGCATCGCCGAGCTGGCCAAGGAAACCCTCATCGCCGATCTCATCGGCGAAATGCAAGCGGGAGCCGCGACAATCGCCGACACGCCCGACGGCAAGCAGTCCTTCACCATCGACAACCCGAAATCGATGGTTCCCGAGCGCGCCGCAAAACCGGTGGTTAAGTCCGATCCGCAGCTCAAGCTCATCGTCAAACAAAGCGCCGGCGGGACGAAATTCCACGAAATCGCAAACCCGGGCTTTGCGGGCAAGATCCGCGCATCCGCCATTTCCACCACGGCCCCCAGCGTTGACGGACGCAAGATCGCGGAAGTCCGCTGGAGCGCTCCAAAGTTGCTCGACCCGGCATTCGTCTTCAGCAACACCCAGGTCCCCGACTGGATCTACACCGCGCGCAACGGCACCAATCCCACGACACCGGTGCCCGCCAACAGCCAGTCCGCCGGCAGCGGCGGCGTGCCGAATCCAGAGTATATCGTCGGCAGATATGCCTATCAGGTTTACGACGTTTCCGGCCTGCTGGATGCCAACGTCGCCGGCTACGGATCAGCCGCCCCGCCGGCCAACGCGATGGCCCGCAAAGGCTCGCTCGTCTGGGCTGACCTCGCCACCCTGCCGGGAGCGGCCAATCTATCATCCATCGTCGATTGGCGCCGCGCCAGCAGCAAGTCCATCGCCGCGGACGAATTCATCAGGGAATGGGGCGGACTCAGAGGCTGGATGCGCACTCCCCTGGCGGGCAGTCAGTCGGACAATGTGTTTCTCGGCCGCCGCGACCTGATTGCCTATCAAAAGAAGAACCCGACGGATTTCCCGGCAAGTTTGCTGCCGTATTTCACGACCCAGTCCCGCGAATTGAACCAGCCCTCGTGGGCCCCCACCCTCGATGCCGGCGGGAACTTCAACTACAAAAAAACCATGGACGACAATGCAGCCACCAACCGGCGCTTCGCCGGTGTGCGGGTGACCGCCGAGTTCACCCGCCGCGATGGTACCACGGCGAAAGTGGGCGAACCGCTCATCCTGAAACGTTTCCCGTTGTCGAAAATCGAGGCGTTCGCGGAGAACAATTCCGGTGACGTGCAAAAATACTTCGGCCTGGTTCCCGCCCAGAGCGCGGGCGCGCAAGTGATCTCATGGACTCACGCGAACTCCGCCGGCGGCCAGATTAAAAGGCTGAACCAAGTTGCGTCCGAGAACCGCGAACCCGATTTTTTCGAAACCCTGAAGGCCGGGATCCTCGCCGGATCCGTCGGCAATGACATGGTCAACAATAGCTTCTTCATGGACCGGGGGCGTGACGCAAACAGCGACTATCAAATCCTGCGCATCGGCGCTTCGATCATCGACCAATGGGATCGCGATGATGATCCAACCATCATCCAATACGGACTAACCAATCCACTCACCGGAGTCCGCGCGGACGATGTCGCGGGAGTGGAGAACCTGCCCTACTTTCATTTCCTGGGAGAATCCCGGTTCCGCCGCCGCGATGTCAGTGCTCCTCCCAATGACTCGCTCGCGGCGACCTTCATCACCTTCCAACTGTGGAATCCCCACAAAAACGCGGTGGACGGAAAAATCGCGGCAGGCACCTACCGCCTCGCCTTCGCCGGCAAGAGCCGGATGGAATGGCACACTTTCCCCGAGACCGGCTACTCCGACCCGGGATACGACCCCTATATCCGGAATTCCCCGCTGCGGACCGCCGCGTTTGCGACGGACTATCTCCAATTCAGCGTCAGCAATACGTCAAGCTTCGCCCAGCCCGTCTATCTAAAGCCGGGCAAGGCCGGGGTGTCCTCGTCAAAGCCGATTGATACCATCGCTGCGGGTGCGGCACCGGTCATCGGCTACAACGTCGGCCAAGTATCCGCCCCGTATCCCAGCGCCGCAGTCCACCCCAAACGCTACAACCGCCACGGGCTTTTCTCACGCTTCGATGCCCCGATGTCGTTCGCCTTGCAAAAGAACATCGCGGGAACCTGGGTGAGCTATCAGATCATCCCGGACTGGAACCTGACCCACGGATTCGTGGTGGGTTCGTTAGTGCCAAACACCAATGACTTCTACTCCAAAGCCGGCGACTATGTGAACCTCCACGGCATGTTGACCGATCCGCGGACCACCCGTTACGGAATCTCCACCACCACCGGAGGGGCGGATGCGATCAATAAGACCACCGGCAATCGCAGCTATGACAACAAGTTTTTCCCGCAAGGATCCTGGACCACCCCCGGCTCGCGCAAGCCGGAGCAATATGCCTCCAATTCCACCGGCGGCCAAACCGTGGTCGTGAACCGCGATGGCAGGCGCCGCCCTGCGGATGACGGATCGCCGTTCACCGCGCCCGAACAACGGCCGGAAATCCTCAACCGTCCTTTCCAGAGCGTGGCCGACATGGGGCACGCCTTCCGCGACGACCCGTGGACTTCCCTCAATTTCTACGGCGACCCGGCGGATGCCACCAATCCCGGCGACGGCGCGCTGTTGGACCTTTTCAGCCTGACCGAGACGCCCGTCCGCGCCGGAGTGGTGAATCCGAATGCCGCTCCAACCGCCGTGTTGAAAACCCTGCTCAACCAAGCCGCCATCCGCGAAGGGGCATCTCTAACCGAAGCGCAGGCCGACACCTATGCGGCGGCCATCCGCAGCATGCTCGACGACAAACCTCTCCTCAATCCTGCCGATATTGCCCTCGTTGCGGGAAAGGTCGCCACCAAAGGCTCGATTCCCGGATTTAGAAACAATCAGGACCTGCACGTCATCGCCCGCGCCCTGGCAGACACCGCGAGCGTTAGAACCTGGTCGCTGCTGGTGGATGTGGTCGCGCAAAGCGGCAAGCTCGCCCCGGGTGCCAGCAACCTCAATCGATTCATCAGCAGCGCGGAACGCCGCTATTGGTATCACATCGCCATCGATCGCTTCACCGGTGAGATCATCAGCGTCCAAAAGGAGAATGCCGCCGAATGATCCGCCAGCCATCCAGTCTATCAAACCCATGAAATCCTTCACCATACTCCTCTTCGCCGGCTTGTTCCAACTGGCCGCCGCCCCCTTCGTAAATGCTCAAGCGGCACCCGGACCCAAAATCCTGCTCGCACCTCCTCCCGGCCAGGCGCTATGGACGATCCGCTATACCTATCAGAAGGCGGTCCAGGAAATCGTCTCCGACAAAAAGGCGGACCTCGCGGCGCAGAGCCTTGAACTATCCGACCTCACCCGGCCGGAGAAAGTCCGCTACACCATCAAGAATCCGGTTTCCTCGCGCATCGCCGACATCGAAGGCGGCGCCAAAGAAGAAGCCTACTATCTGGGCAATTTCGAATTTAAAATCTCGCCGCACGACAAGCAGGTCCTGACGACCAACCTTGCCAGTTATCCAACCGCCGACCAACTCTTCCGCAAACGATTCCCGGGTGTTGACTGGGTCACGCCCAAGCTCTTCGTCAAAGTTGAAGAAGCGCACGGCGAATCCTGCGCCTATTTCCTGGATGGCAACCCGGAGAAACACAATCCCAAGTCCGAAAAGATCGATGAGATCCTCGACCACTCGAAGTATGGAATTCGCGAAGCCTGGTTCAGCCTCGCAACCGGTCTTCCCGTGGCCTTCAAGTCCGGCGGGACTCTCGGGAAATTCACCTTCGAGCCCGCCCAGAGCGCCCAGATTCAGATTCCAGTGCCGATTCGCACCAAGATGAATGAGCACGCGGCGTATGAAGACTATCTGCAAAAGCGGGCCGCCTTGGGAACGGCTTCCAACCCCCGCTGAGTGAAGATGAATCCGCCGGCCTCTGTCATCACCACCATGTTTCTGCGAGTCATCCTTCTGGCGCTTGCCCTGGTTTTGGTAAGCCACACAAACGCGAAACCCACAGCCGCCCCCAAGCCCAACATCCTCTTCATCCTCACCGAGGACCAGGGCGCGCAGGCGGGATTTCTCGGCACGCCGGGCTTGCAGACGCCACATATGGATTCCCTCGCCCGCACCGGAGTCGCTTTCAACAACGCCTTCGTCGCCTATCCGGTATGCTCGGCCTCCAAGGCATCCATTTACACCGGCCTCCACAGTCACACCAACGGTTTGTTGAACAACACCGAGAACTTCCACAAACCCGCTGCCGAACTGACCCCGGCGGAGCGCAAAAAGCCGATCTATGCCAACAACCGGATCCTTCAGAATCTCCCGACGCTCATCGAGCGGCTGCACGAGGCGGGATACTATCAGGGAGCCACCCACAAGCTGCATGTTTCGCCCAATGAAAAATTCCCCTACGACGAGTTTATCCAATCCACTAACGGAGCCGCCGTCACCGCCTTCATCGGACGGGCGAAAGCCGCGGGAAAACCTTGGCACCTGTTCTATAACATTCCCAACTCGCACCGCCCCTACCCCAACAGCGACAAAGTAAAGACCCGCGTCGATCCCGCGAAAGTAAAACTCCCCGCCTATCTGCCAGACACGCCCGTGGTGCGCAAGGACTGGGCGGAATACCTCGCCGGCGTCGAACAGGCGGACGCCCTGATCGGCCAGGCGCTGCAAGCACTCAAAGCCGCGGGCGACGCCGACCACACCATCGTGATTTTCCTCGGCGACCACGGCCCCACCTTCCAGCACGGTAAAATGACCCTCTACGATCTCGGCATCCGCACTCCTTTAGTGATCCGGGTTCCCGGGCTCAAAACCGGCGTCCGCACCGACGCGCTCGCCAGCGGCTTGGATCTAACGCCGACCCTGTTGGATTTGCTCGGACTCCCGCCCTTGCCCAAGACCCACGGTATTTCCCTCAAGCCGGTGCTGGCTGGCAAGGTTGCAAAGGGACATGATTTCATCTTCGCGGAAATCTCAAACCGGGGTTCGTTGACCCATGGAATGCAGGAACGCAGCGTCTTCGATGGCCGTTGGAAACTGATCTATCGGGAAAACCTCCAGCCCGCGTGGCGCCAGCTGAATGCGGACAGCAAGGAATTCAAAGTCTGGGGCAACCGCACTTATGCCGAGACCGTGAAATTCAAAGACGAGTTCCCCGATGCCTATCGCATTCTCACGGAAATGGACCCGCAAAACCTCGGAGGCAAAGTTCCCGCCGTCGAGTTCTATGATCTCAAGTCCGATCCCGATGAGATGCGCAATCTGGCTGACGACCCAACCAGCCGCGCCGAACTCAAGCGCCTCTATGCGGCCCTCCGCCAGTGGGTCGACGAAACATCCGATACCGGTGTGAAGCCGCCTGCTAACCTGCCCGATTAGACCGTTCGCCACCCAATGGCTGCTCGACGGCGGAGTGGTCCGCAAGATCGGCCTCACCGAACCCCCGGGGCGGTCACGTGGACGAGCGCCTCGTCTACTTCAACGACGCCACACGCGAGTTCAGTTACTAGATCACCGAACTGATCGAATGTCGTTTCCCGCTACGGAACTATTAGGCCTTCGTCCGCCTCGAAGCCATCGACGATCATTCCTGCCGCCCCCACTGGGGCAGCGTCTTCACCGTCGAGGCAGCCACCGAAAAGGAAGGCGACGACCTGGCGAAGATCATCTATCAAGGTTGCTACGACGGCATCCGCAAGGTGCTTGAAGCACCGGCGGAATAGTCTCAAACAGCAAAATGTTGTTTCCCACGTCCAAAGTCGGAGGGTCGGCGGCCGTGGATGCGGGCCACATCATCACCGGCTTCCCGCGCCGAGTCTTCCTTGGTTTGCCATAGCTCTTCAAGAATCGGGTTCGTCTTCGCTTTCATAGGTCCATTCTCCCATGAATTTGAGTGTGATCAAAATGGCGACGGCCAAATGCCTTCCCTGTCGAAACGGGTTTCAATCGCAATCGGATGCACGCCAAAACGTGGAGCGATCAACTCCGCCGTTTTGCTGCGAATCTCGGCGTTTGCCACCCAAGCGTGCCTTCCATACTGGGCATCCATGGCGGGAAGCATCCGGTCAAAGATCTCGCCATCGATGTATAAGCCGGAAAAGTCCGCGAGGATCGCCGCATCCGCTCCGAAGTCCGCTTTCAGAAGATCGTAGGGAATGAGGTCCATGCGCAGCTCCAACTCCACAAACGAAATCAAATTTACCCAGTCGACGCCCTTGAGATTGAGCTTCGGTAAGGGGCCTTCGTCTGGCACCGCGGATTCCGCTAGAATGAGCCGCGCCTTGATGGAATTTCCGTTCAGCCTCGGCTTGGGGCCAGGTTGGTAAAGTGATCGACATGCTGCCGCCCATATCCCCGCATGCTCAAAGCTTGCCATCAGGGGCGGCGTCACAATAATGGAGCCACTCCTCTCCATAATGAAAACAAAACCCTCCCGCCTCATCACCCTCGCCTGCTCCGCGCTCTGCCTGTTCGCAATGACCCCGGTTGCCCGCGCCGAGGCCGCACCCCCACATCCGGTCAAGCCGCTGTTATGGAAAGTCGAGGGCAAGGGTCTCACCCAGCCGTCCTATCTATTTGGCACGATCCACATCAGCAGGGGCCCCGCCGTGACGCTGCATCCTGCGGCGCAGAAGGCGTTTGACGCGGCATCCAACTTCTATGCGGAAGTGCCGCTGGATCCGGCGAGCCAGATGGCCGCCGTGCCGCTGATGATGCGCAAGGATGGCAAGACGCTCGATGAAGCGATCGGCGAGGATCTCGCCGCCGGGCTCAATGCCGAGTTGAAAACTATCAATCCGGCACTCGATTCCACTCCATTCCAGCCGATGACCACCTGGGCCGCGGCGGTCCTACCCCAGATTCTGCCGCATCAGATAGAGGGCGGAAAACCGCTGGACCTCAAACTTTGGGAACAAGCGGAAGCCGCAGGCAAAAAAACCGCCGGCATGGAAAAGCCCGCAGCGCAAGTGATCGCTTTCACCGAACTCACCGAAGAACAGCAGGTGACTCTTCTCGCGGAAACCCTCAAGCTCCTAAAAGACGAACGCGCCGAAGGCAAAGATACCACCCAGGAGATGATCGCCGCCTACGTTTCCGGCGAGCCCGCGAAGCTCGCTGCGGTGATGGACCGTGCGCTGCGCGAAATGGCGGAAGGCGAACATAAGGAACTCGGCGAAAAACTCATGAAGCGTTTGCTGAATGACCGCGACAAAACCATGGCGGACTTCATCACCACCACTCTCAAGGACGAACCCGAATCGGTGCACTTCTTCGCCGCTGGCGCCGGCCATTTCTGCAGCGAGATCAACATTGCCACTCATTTGCAGGCTGCCGGTTACTCGGTGACGCGGATTGAAAAGTAGGTTTCACCGCTACACCCCCGGTTTCGGCTTGCCGAGGGGTGGGGTGGCGCGGTTGGCCTCACCGAATTTCACGAACAGATCCACCCGGCAGCGGACGTGGAGTTTTTCATAAATGTGGCGGATGTGGACTTTGACGGTGGGCACGCTGATCGAAAGTTCGGCGGCGATTTCCTTGTTGGAGAGCCCGCGCAATAACAGTTCCAGAATCTCGCGCTCGCGGCGGGAGAGATCCTGCTCGGCGGCGGCGGGCGGTGCGGGATCGTGGAAGGCCCCGAGCACCTTGCGCGCGATCTCGCTGCTCATCGGCGCGCCACCGCTCTGGACTTCCTGGATCGCGGAGAGAATTTCGGCGGGTTGGGCGCGCTTCAGAAGATACCCGCAGGCTCCGGCACGCAGCGCCTTGAACAGATTCTCGGTGTCCTCGTAGGCGGTTAGGATGATCACCTGGAGCGAAGGGATCAGCTCTTTCAAAGCCGCGGTGCACTCGACGCCGGAGCGGTTAGGCAGGTGGATGTCCATCAGCACGACGTCCGGTTTCCAGACGGGGATGAGCTTGATGGCCTCTTCCGCGCTGCCGCAGGCCCCCACGCATTCGCAGGACGGCGCGCTGCCTAGCAGGATTTCCAGGCTCTGGCGCAATCGCGCGTCATCCTCGACGGTGGCAACGCGGATGGGGCGGCCGGGAGCCGGACTGGAAGTGGGCGGTGTCATGGAAGCAGTGAAGTTTGGCGGCGGTGGAAAATCGAGCGAGAGTAATTTTTACCGGCCGTTGCGCGGAGCCGATCGCAACGGCAGGTGGAAGGCGACTTCGGTGCCACCGCCGGGCGGGTTGCTGATCCGGCAGCTGCCGCCGAGTTGGGTGAGACGCTCCTGCATGTTGGCCAGGCCGTCCGCTCCGGGAGCTGGATCGCCGGCGGGCAGACCGCAACCATTGTCAGCGACTGATAGATGGATCACCCCGGCTTCCAGCGCGATGCCGACACGCACCTCGCTGGCTCCGGAGTGGCTCACCGCATTGTGCAGCGCTTCCGCAAATGCGAGGAACAGCCCGTGCCGCTGCTCGGCGGCGAGCGGCAGGTCCGGCAACCCGGGATCGACCGCGAGGCGGCAGGCGATCTGGGCGGGATTGAGGAAATTCTTGGCGTATTGGCAAAGGTAGGTGGCGAGGGAGGAAAGCGTGTCGTTTTTCGGATTGATGGCCCACACGATTTCATCGAGCGCGGTGATGAGCTCCCGCGAGCGCGTGCCGATGCCCTGCAGCAGCGGCGGGATGAACGCCGGATCGATGCCCGCGGTGGCGACCAGGCCGCTGGAAATATTGATCTGGGCGAGTCCCGCGCCGAGGTCGTCATGCAGGTCGCGGGCGATGCGGGTGCGCTCGGCCTCAAGCGCCCGGCGCGATTCGACCCGCGCCATCTTGCGCCGGTATTTCCGCCGCTGGAACGCTGCGACCATGCCCGCGGCGGCAGCCACCAGCGTGACCACCAAGACGATTTGAAACCAATCCCGCTCCCAAAACCGGGGTTTGATTGAGAACCCGAACACCGACCCTTGGCGGTTCCAGACGCCGTCCTGGTTGCAGGCCCGGACTTCAAACTGATAGTCGCCGGGCAGCATCCCGCCGTAGATCACCGAGCGTTGGAAGCCGCCATCGACCCAGCCCTCATCCACGCCGGTCATCCGCCAGCGGAAGCGCACCCGCTCCGGCGCGACCAGAGTCAACCCCGTGAATCTGAACTCCAAGGTATGCGGCCCCGGTGGCAGGGCGAAATGTTGCCCTTGCGCGCCATAGTTGGTGGCGAGCACCACGCCATCCAGCCGCACTTCCTCGATGCTTGCCGGCGGCGGCATGCCCTTGGATTTGACCGCAGCCGGGTCCACCGCGACCGCCCCGCGCACGGTGGAAAACCAAAGCCGGCCGTCACTCGCGCGGAGCGCTGCGGGCTGCATCCCGCCGGAGCATTCCGTCGAGGGCAGACCGTCATCCCGGCCGAAAAGTTTGAACGCCGCATGTTTGGCCAGACCGGCGGCCACTTCATGCAGGGCCTGCTTTTCCACCCGGAAAATCCCCTGCCGGGTCCCACCCCAGAGAAATCCCGTTCCGTCATCCAGCAGCTGCGTGACGGTGTCCGATGGCAGGCCGTGCTCGGTGGTGTAGCGGAAAAACTTTCCATCGCGCCACCGCAGCAGGCCATCTCCCAGACTGCCTAACCAGACCGCGTCGTCGCCGTCTGGCAGAATCGCATACACCGGCAGGTCCTCCAGCCCCTTTTCCTGCCAGTTTTCAAACCGGCCGTCGCGGTAGCGGGTGAGGTGGGCGCCGGCATTGCCGAGCCAGATGTCACCGTTAGTCCCTTCCCGGATGTCATAGATGTGGCCGGGCCTGAGCCCTTGTGACTGATTGAAACGAACCAGCTCGGTGCCATCCCAGCGAAACAGCCCGAACTCGCCGCCGAACCAGGTCGCGCCCTTGCTGTCGCGCAAAATCGCCCGCACCGCCAGGCCGACACTGCGGGGCGCGAATGGATAGATCGGTTTTCCGTCCTGCCACTGGAAGGCTCCGCCGCCCACCGTTCCGATCCATAACAGATCATCCTTGTCCGCCGGAAGCGCGGCGACCAGTGCATCCGTTAGGGGGGAGGATCCTTCGGGCAGTTCCAGCAGGATTTCCTCGCAGCGCCCGTCCCGCCAACGGGTCAGGCCACTGGTCGAACTCAGCCAGATCGCACCGGAGGAATCCTCGGAAATCGAGCGCACCACCGGTTGGAGCAACCCTTGCGCCGGCCCCACCACATCGAACAAATGAGGCCGCAACCGCGCAAGCCCCCCTTGGGTGCCTACCCAGATTCCGCCTTCCCGGTCTTGCAGCCAGGCACTTACCACCGTGCCCGGGAGCCCCTCGGCGGTCCCGATCAAGGCCACCCGGCCCCCGCCATCGACGTGCCACAGCCCGCGGCCGGCCTCGGGGAGCCAGGCCCCGCCACTCGCGTCGCCATGCAGGGAAAAATTGACATGGAGCGGGCCACGGCGGCCGTCCCAGGGTGCGACATCGACCACCCAGCGACCGTTGAGTTCCTTCATGATCCGGGTTTCCGTCCGCACCCACATCCCGCCGTCACCGGCAAAGGCGATTTGCAGAACCGGCGGAACCCGCGGCATGCCCTCGGGGACGACCCGCCTGAATTTCCCGCCCTCCCTAACTGACAGACCCTCGCTGCTGCCGACCCACATGCGCCCGTCCGGTCCGCGGGCCATCACATGCACCGGGAAGCCGGGGCCGTCGGCATCCTCCGTTTGAGCGGTGAACTTGCCGTTCTCCAGAAACCCGAATGCGCCGGCATCGGATCGCAACCAGACGCCGCCATCCGCTTGCAGAGTGCCGGAGCGGAGCGCCAGCGGGAACGGCAGGTCCGGCAGTTCCACCTCGGAACTCCCCTCCCCGCCGCGGAGCCGCGCCAGTCCGCCCGTGGTGGTCGCCAGCAGCACCTCGTCCCCGGAAATCGCGGACACCTGGCGAAAGTGCACCGGCGGCACCGGCGGCGGCTGATAGCGGTTGGTGAAAACGCCGTTCTGATAGGAAATGAGGCGGTAGGGTCCTTCCTGTTCCACCCACATCGTGCCGTCTTGATCCACTTCCAACATCGTCACCTCGCGCCCGGGCAAGGGTGGAGTTGCGGTATGGGTGGGACGCTTGAAGTCCATGCCGTCGAAGCGGACCAACCCACCCTTGTGCGTGCCGATCCAGAGGTAACCTTCCGCGGTCTGCGCCAGTCCGGTCACCGCGCTGCTTGGCAGGCCGTCGTCCGCGGTCCAGACATCCACCATGAAACGCGGGATGTCCTCCGCCGGCTCCGCGGCACCTGCAACGAGCGACAGGGCTGCTAGAACCCAGCACGCCATCCTGGTGCAGCGGAGTTGGGCGGCGCGTCGATTCATCCCGGGGATCATCGCAAGTTTGCCAATCCCGAAGCAACCCCCAAACCGCGATTTCATGAGCTTGCTCACGGGGCGGGCGAAGCCGCGGTCCATTCCCCCAGAGCGATCCGCAAGCTCGCGGCCGGGTGCAGGGTGACGAGTTCCCAGGTATTTGCCGGGCTATAACTGGAGCTGACAACCCGGGTGGCGCTGGCACCGGGTTCCGCCAGCGTGCCGAAGTAAAGTTGCGCCCCGGTGCTGGCGGCGGTGGACCGGATTTTCAGGGCGAGTTGCGGCACCTGGTTGGTTCTGAAATGGACCAGCGTCTTGTTGAGCTGGGCGTCGTTGCTGGCGGCGGTGACCGGGGAAACCCCAAGCCCGGCCGCAGCGGTTAGGCGCGGGGTCCAGTCCGGACAATCAGCCGCGAGGATGATTGTCCGGTTCGGCTTCGCATGGGGCGGATTCCGATCCATGGCCGTGAGGGGACCATGGCCATGAGGGGACCATGAAAGCGATTCTCTCACCTTAGGGTATCCCCATGGGCAAGGCGGCCGGAGTCCGCCTCTCCTTAGGGGGGTGCTCGTGGGGTGTTCGATCAGGGAGCAACTGTCACGCTGAGGCGGGCGAATTTTTTCGGCGCGCCGACGGGCAGGGTGAAAACCACCTGGTTCGGGTTGGTTTCATCAATGCTGGCATCCGGCGGGACGATGTCGGTCCAACTGCCGAGGGCGAGGGTGTCGGAAACCTGGACCTTGAAGGTGCCGACGAAGGCGGGGTCTTTCGGCCAGGTGACCTTGCCGGCGATCGGGCCTGGATTGGCGGTGAAGGTGGAATTCGTTTCGCCCATGAAGTATTCGACACCGTTGGAGACGCCGTCGTTGTCATGGTCCAGATCCACGGATTGACCGGAGGCGTAGGCATTCGCCCAGGCGGTGTAGCCGCCGACCGCGCCCGCGGCGTAAACGAGTTTCAGGGTGTTGCCAT
>JBIPND010000118.1:0-7439 GCA_044374015.1 Luteolibacter sp.
CGGACGGGGCTTTGTTTTTCTCCAGCACGGAAACCAGCGACGTGAGAGTCGGCAGCGGCCTGCTGCGCCAGATGACCGTGGTGGATCTGCGCGTGCTCCAGGGGAAACTTTCCGAACTCGCTCTAACATTGAACGGTCCCGGCGAAATCCTTTCGGTTTCCGGCGAGCCGGTGCTGGGGTGGGCGGTGCGGCAGGATGGCGATCTGCGACGCCTCGAAGTGAAACTCAGCCGCCCGATCGAAGGCAGCGGGCGCATCATTGTCGAAGCGCAAGCCGCGCTCGGCGGTTTCCCGGTTAGGGCGGAGGCGCTGCGCATGGCACCCGCCGGCGCGCTGCGGCACAGCGGTTGGTTGCGGGTGGCGAACGAAGGGGCTGTTAGGATCGAGGTGGCCGACGCCCGCGGTTTGATCCAGCTCGCGCCCGGACAATTTCCCGGCGGCGTGGACGAAACGTTGAGACAGGTTTTTGTCTATCGATTCCCCTCTGCTAATTATGGATATGCCATCCAAGCCGACCAGGTCCTGCCGGAAATCGGCGTGACCGAAGTGACGGTTTACGAACTTGCCGAAACCGACCGCCGGATCACCAGCGATCTGGAATTGGACATCCGCGAAGCCCCCTTGCGCGAATGGGAGATCGAGATTCCGGCGGATCATGCCGTGGCCTCGGTCACCGGCGCGGAGGTCGCCGATTACGCCGTCGCCAGCGAGGTGAAGAATGGCAAACGCGTGCTGAAAATCATTTTCAAACAGCCGGTCGCTAACCGCCAACTCGTCAGCGTGAAGCTGGAGAAAAACCAAGCCGCCAGCGCCGGTGCCTGGCCACTCCAGCCGCTTGGATTCCCCGGCGTGAAATCCCGCCGCGGCTACATCGGCGCGGTGGCGGCTGCCGGTTATCGGCTGGTCGCCGGAACCACCACCGGCGTCGCCGAAGTGCCGATTACCTTTTTCCCGAAAAAGACCATCGGCCTGCAACAATCGTTCCGCCTGCGTGAAGGCGCATGGCAAGTCGATCTAACCGTCGAGGCGCTCGGCCAAAGCGTGCAGGCGGATGTCTTCCATCTCTACTCGCTCAAAGCGGGCGCGGCCTATGGCAGCGTGTTGATCAACTATTTCGTCGTCGGCGCACCCGCCACCGGCTGGCGGATCGCGGTGCCGCCGGGGATCGGCAACATCGACGTCACCGGCCAGAACGTCGGCCGCGACTGGCGTCGCGAGGGCGATGTGGTGATCGTCCCGCTGTCACGTCCGGTCTTGGGAACCGGCACGGTGCTGCTCACTTTCGAACAACCGATGAGCGCCCGCGGCGGCGACCTAACACCCGGCGAGGTCCGCCCGCTAGACGTCCAGGCCGAGCGCGGTTACGTGCAGGTGGTTAGTCCGCTGCAGGTGAAATTGGAAAAGCCGGTGAGCGAAGGGCCATTGCTTGCGATCGACGCGAGCGAGCTTCCCGCCGAGTTCCGTTTGCTGAGCAGCGCGCCGACTCTGGCAGCCTGGCAATACACCGGGCGCGATTTCAAGATCGGCATGAAAATCGAATGGTTCGAGCAAGGCGAAACGGTCGAGCAGGTCGTCGATTTCCTCAAACTTTCCAGCCAGGTGTCGCGCGACGGCCAATGGGTGACCGACGCCCGGTTTTTCGTGAAGTCCCGCGGCCGCAACGCCCTGCGCATGGTCCTGCCGGAAGGCGTTTCGCTGTGGGAGGCCAAGGTCGATGACGAAGCGGTGAACGCGCGTTCCGATGGCCGGGAAACCCTGATTCCACTGCCGCTCAAGACCGATCCGAATCAAGCAGTGGAAGTCGCGCTGCGTTACGGCGCGCGTTCGGAAAACGCCACCCGGCCACGCTTGGTCGCCCCGAAAATGGCGGCCCCGCTGGTGATCGGCGAATGGACGGTGACCGGCGATGAAGGACGGCAACTGGTGCCACGCGGCGGCTCGGCGGAATTGGTGAAGCCGGTGCTCGCGGAAACCGGCTGGGAATGCATCGGCAGGCACCTCGCCGGGTTGGCGGCACTGGTGGTGTTAGGAGTCGCGGCGATGGTGTTAGGCACCGGACAGGCCACCGGCGGACGGCGGATTTTCGCGATGATCTCCGCGATCATCTTCATCGCCGCCGCCCTGGTGTTAGGAGTCTCCGCGGCGATGACCAGCCGGGGTAACGCCGCCGTCCTGGAATACGCCGCCCCGGTGGTGGCGGCGGGCGGCGAAGTGGCGGTGGAAATCGGCAACGTCGCGCCGTGGGTGGCGCGCGTCGGTTGGGGCGTGTGGCTGATTTTCCTAACTGGTACGGCCGCCGCAGGATACGGCTGGCTGAA
This sequence comes from Luteolibacter sp., assembly GCA_044374015.1. Taxonomy (GTDB): domain Bacteria; phylum Verrucomicrobiota; class Verrucomicrobiia; order Verrucomicrobiales; family Akkermansiaceae; genus Luteolibacter. The sequence goes on from JBIPND010000118.1 coordinate 2,318, forward strand.
CAAGAGCCGGGGATGGATGGCATTCGGCATGGCGGTGATTCTGGCGGCGTTCTTCTCGATTCGCGGCGGCGCGGCCCTCTCGTTCGGCCTGATCGCATCCATCGCCCTCGTCTGGATCCTGCCCCGGATCTGGCAGATCATCCAGGATGTCCGCAGACCCAAGCCGGTGGCGGTTGCTGTCCTGCTCGTTCTAGCAGGTTTCTCCATCGGTGATTCCAAGGCATCGGAATTGCCCGCGACCAAGCCCGCCGAGGCGATGGTCCACGATTGGCAAATCCGCGAGGGACGGCTTCACGGCACCATCGATCTGACCCTGCGCGGCGAAGCCGGCGACCGCTTCCTGCTGCTGCAACCCCCGGCGATTCTCAACGGTTTCGAAGGTGCGGGTCTGCGGGTGGTGAAATCGATGTTGGACGGAGTGGAAGCCTATTTTGTCGTCGCGGATGTTGCCGGACGCCTGACCGGCAAGGCCACGTTTGAAATGCCGCTCGCCGATCCCGGCAAAGGCTGGGCGCTGCCCGGCGGACCCGCGGCGATGAGGCAGGTCACCGTGCGCTGGGATCAGGCGGGCTGGGAGTTTTTCTCACCTTCCGCCGCCGGCACCGAGAATCTATCCAATCTAGCGGCCGGCGAAAGCGGCGCGCTGTTGGTGCTCGCTCCGACGCATCCGACGATCATCCAAGCCCGCCCGAAACAACGCGATCTGGGTGCGGAGGACACGAAGTTTTTCGCCGAAGTTTCCAACCTCTTCCTCCCCGGACCGGGTGTGGTGAACGGCAGGCACCGGGTGGGCATCCGTCCCGCGCAAGGGCGGGTTTCCGCTTTGGTGATGAGTGTGCCGTTAGGTTTCACCGTGAGCGATGTGATCGACGGACCGGTCGGCTCATGGCGTTTCGACCCCGTAAAACGCGAGCTGCGCGTCGCGGTGGAGCCCGCCCAGGATCAGGCGTTCGGTCTAACCATCGAAACCCAGCGCGGCGAAGGCGGCTTGCCGATGGATCTAACGCTCGAACCAGTCCGCGTCAACGGTGCCGCGGGCGAGGTGGGTTTCCTCGCGCTCGCATTCGGTGAGGACGCGCAGCCGGAAAGTGTCGAGGTCGATGGGCTGTCGCGGGTGAATCCCGAGGATTTTGATAGAAAGCTGCTGCCACGCGACAAAGAGGGCAAGTCGCTGGTGCTGCTGCAACACGCGTTCCGCTACGGCACCGGCGAGGTCAAAGCCCGGGTCAGGGTCGCGGCCGTCGCCCCGGAATTGCGGGCGGAGTCGTGGCAATTGGTTTCGCTCGGTGAGGACCGCCTTCTGATCGCGGTCGATCTAACGGTCACGATCACCCGCTCCGGGGTCTTCCGCCTGGCGGTGGAAATTCCCGAGGGGCTGGAAATCGAAAGCGCCACCGGCGAGGGCCTCAGCCACTGGACGGACGCCAAAACCGGCAAAACCCGGATTCTCACCCTTCATCTATCAGGGGAAACCATCGGCGTGCGCGAATTCAACCTCAGCTTGAGCGGCCGCCCGCCGGGTGCCCAGGCGAAGTGGGCGGTGCCGCGTCTATCGGTGCGCGAGGCGTCCCGCGAAACCGGCGTCGTCACCATCGTCCCCGAGCGCGGCTTGCAGGTGCGGGCGGTCGAGCGCCGCAATGTTTCCCAACTCGATCCGCGCGAGCTTTCAGAAGCGCCGAAAGACTCCGCCCGCGCCGCCACCCGGCCGGGCGCACTGGCGTTCCGCTTGTTGCAGGGCGATTGGTCGCTCGACCTATCAATCAGCCGGCTCGATCCCTGGGTGACCGCCCGGGTTTTCCACGAAGCCACCTTGCGCGAAGGCCAACTGCTGACGCGGGCGGTCATTGGTTATAAAATCGAAAACGCCGCGCTCAAATCATTGCGTGTTAGAATCCCGGGACTCGATCCCGCCGCCGCCGCCACCGTGCGGGCCAGCGGTTCCGCCGTTGCCGATCTGGTGGCCGTCGAGGGTGAGGAAGGCCTTTGGGAAATCCGCTTCCAACGCGGCGTGGCCGGAGAAACCAGCGTGACCATCGAATATCAACGCGCCAGCGACGACGACGGCAGCGAGGTGATCGAACCGCTCGTGCTGGAGAATGTGAAGAAGCTCGATTACTTCGCCGTCGTCCGCGCCGGGGGCAGGTTGGAGCTGGAATCCGGTGCCGCGCCGCGTGGCTGGCAGCGCGCGGATTGGGCCGTCGTGCAATCGACGCTGGGTTCCGTCGCCGGCAACATCGCCCCGCTGATGGCCTACCGCGTGGCCGATCCCGAAGGGCCGCTGCCGGTGATTTTGAAACGCCACAACCTCGCCGATTTGCAAAAACTCCGTGTCTCGGAAGGTGATCTAACCACCTTGATGTCGCCGGACGGTAACACCCTAACTGCCGTCGATCTGAAAATGCAGGTCACTGGCAAGGGCACCCTGCGCTTGAAACTTCCCGCCAAGGCCGCGCTCTTCAACGTGCTGGTCAACGACGAGGGCGCGCCGCTGGTCCGTGAGGGCGACGAATGGTTGTTCTATGTTTTCCCATCCGCGGACGCCGGCCGTCCCGCCACCGTGCGCTTTGTTTACTCCGCGGGCACCTCCAAGGGTGGACGCCTCGAAGGCCCAATCCTCAACGTGCCGATGGAAAAACTCACCTGGCGCGTGCTCGTTCCCGAAGGCTGGGAAATGGCCCGCTATGACGGCGATTTCGAGCTGAAACAACAGCAAGCGATGGGCGTTTTCCGGCTGGAGGACTATCAGTCGTTCGTGCGGAGCAAAAAACAGAGTGACTCGCAAAGCGCCGTCGCTCTGTTGGATCAGGCGAACAGCTGGCTAGCCGCCGGCGATCAGGAACGCGCCAGCAACGCCTTCAGCAACGTCGTCCGCAGCAACCAGCTCGACGCCGCCTCCGGCGAGGACGCCCGCGTCCAGCTCCGCCAGCTCAAAACCCAACAGGCGGTGCTCGGTCTCAACACCCGCCGCCAGAAACTGCTGCTCGATAACAGCTCGTCGAGCCCGCAGGCCGACACCGCCCAGCTCGAACGCGCCGCCGAAGCCAATCCGGTCCTGCGCGGTGATTCCAACTACGACCCCAAACAGTTCGACCGTTTTCTCGAAGGTAACACCGCCGATGAAAACGCCGCGCTTAAGGAAATCGCCAACCGCATCGTCACCCAACAACTCGCCGCCGAGCCCGCGCCGGTGGCGCTGGATGTCACGCTGCCCGAACGCGGCACCGTCCTAACATTCGGGCGCAGCGTGCAGGTCGATGGCGACCGGCCGATGGCCATCGAGCTCAAACTCAAACGCAGCGGCAGCCGCTACGCCTGGCTCGGCGTCTTCCTCTGCCTGACCGTGGGTGCGATGGGCGCGGCGGGCCGGCGACGGTGAGCATTCGTTTCGATTGCATTGCGGGCGCGAGGGAATAGGTTTCGCCGCCCATGGAATCCCCCAAACGCCCGATTTCGGAGCGACGCCTGCTGCTGCTTCTGGCAGCCGTGCAATTCACGCATGTGATGGATTTCATGGTGATGATGCCGCTGGGGCCGCAGTTGATGCGGGAGTTGGACATTTCACCGCGCCAGTTCGGGGCGCTGATTTCATCGTTCGCGATCACCGCGGGGGTGATCGGTTTGGCGGTCGCGCCGTTCATCGACCGCTTCGATCGACGGCATCTGCTGCTAGTCGCCTACGCTGGATTCACGTTAGGGACGCTGGCTTGCGGGCTGTCGCACACGTGGGAAGTGCTGCTGCTGTCGCGGGCGGTCTGCGGTGCGTTTGGCGGCATCAGCGGAGCGACCATCATGGCCATCGCCTCGGACGTGGTGCCGGCGGAACGGCGGGCGCGCGGCATGGCAATCATCATGACGGCCTTCTCGGTGGCCGCGGCGCTGGGGGTGCCGTTCGGGTTGAAACTTGCGCAGTGGTGGCGGTGGGAGGCACCGTTCCTGGTGGTGGCCGGGGTGGCGGCGTTGGTGTGGGTTTTCCTATTGAAGATGCTGCCGCCGGTGAGAGGACATCTGAGTGAAGGCGAGGTGAGATCGGGTCGGGATTTCCTGTTATTGTTGAAAAACCGGAATGCCTGGAAAGGTCTGGCGCTGATGGTCGCGGTGGTGTTCGGGCATTTTACGATCATCCCGTTTCTATCACCATTTCTGGTGGGGAACATGGGGATGCGGGAGGCGTCGCTGTTCCTCGTCTATGTGGTGGGTGGCGTGGTCACGGTCTTCAGCGGGCCGCTGGTGGGACGTCTGGCAGACCGCTACGGGAAGTTTTGCATCTATGCCATCCTCGTCGCCGGCGCCTGTGTGGTGATCCGGGTGCTGACCGCCTCCGGGCAGCGTCCGGAGTGGCAGGTGCTGGTGATCGCCGGTTTCTTTTTCATGCTGGCCAGCGGCCGTTTCATCCCAACCCAGGCGACCATCTCGATGGCGGTGCCCTCCGCCCGGCGCGGGGCTTACATGAGTTTGGTGGCCTGCGCGCGGGATCTGGCGTCCGGACTAACAACCGTGATCGGCGGTCTGGTGGTGGTGGAAGGCGCGGACGGCCGTCTGTTGGGCTACGACCGCCTCGGGATGCTGGCGATCGTGGTGAGCATCGGCAGCCTGTGGGTTTTCCGCCAGGTGAAAGCAGTTGAAAATGGTTAGGTTGAAACCGGGAGTATGCATGAGGAGGGGCGGACTCCGGCCGCCCATGCCCATGAGGGGACTATGGAAAGTGATTCTCTCTGCTCAATGGCTCCCCATGGGCAAGGCGGACAGATTCCGCCTCTCCTTAGGGGGCGCTTGGGGCGGCTACACATGGAGGGGCGGACTCCGGCCGCCCATGTCCATGAGGGGGCCATGAAAAGTGATTCTCTCTGCTCATGGGCTCTCCATGGGCAAGGCGGACAGATTCCGCCTCTCCTTGGTGGGCGGAAGCCTTTGCCTGTTTTGTTAGTTCGTGAGCTGTGGCGGCCATGACTCCTTGTTGAGGACCGGGGCTTTTCCGGAGGCGGGGAAGCTGGATTTCACGGCGGCGCGCAGCTTTGCGGAAAGTTCGGCGATGGTTGTTTCGTGCGCGGGGTCCTTGGCGAGATTGGTGAGTTCCTTGGGGTCGGCGTCGTGATCGTAGAGTTCGCTGCCTTGGCGGTTTTCA
>JBIPND010000119.1:0-7355 GCA_044374015.1 Luteolibacter sp.
TCACCGGCTGGCGGCTTGGCTATGTGCAGGCGGCGCCGGCGGTCATCGCCCAGGCGAGAAAGGTGCACGACTTTCTAACGGTCGGTGCGGCCGCTCCGCTTCAGGAAGCGGCCGTCGCCGGGCTTGGGCTTCCCGACAGTTATTATGCGGGCTTGAGGGATCTCTACACCGGGAAGCGTGATTTGTTTCTCGGCCTGTTGCGGAAAACCGGCCTGCCCTTCACCGAGCCGCAGGGTGCCTATTATGTGATGATGGATATTTCCTCACTCGGATTCGCCACCGACACCGCGGCCTCCGAGTGGCTCATCCGGGAAATCGGCGTGGCTGGTGTCGCGGGCTCCAGCTTTTTCCGCGAGCCGGTGAACCACCTCATCCGTTTCCACTTCGCCAAAAACGCCGACACCCTTCGCGAGGCGGGTGAGCGGCTGCTGCGAATTTGCTAGATCTTGATCAACGGGATTGCCCGTTGATCCAACTCTCGAGACCCTCCACGCGGCCACCATCAGCAAAATCCCCATCACCATCAGGAAAACCGGGCGGATCGCTTCGATGGATTCCAAGGGTAGATTGCTCGCTGCAGTCACCCCCTAACACAGTTCACATGTCACAAGTCACTGAGCAATAATAATCAACGTGGCATTTATTGGCGATGAACTATTCCAGAAAGCCCGGAAAGTTTGATAAACCCAGCAAGGGTAAAACTTTGGATTTGTGAAAATCCCAGCGGGATTTCCCCGTCGTTTGTCGGTCCTGGGGTATCGCGCAAGGGGGCTTGCTCCTTTAAACATCAAAGGTTTTCTCGCGATTGTCGGCGGAAATCACGGCGATCCGGGCTGGAAACCATTTTCACCCACGGGAGAATAATGCTCCCACTTCCGTTTCAACTCTTGCGGGACACCCCGCCGCCACCTAAGCCCGTCCCCGACATGAGTGAAGCCGTCACGCCGCAGCAGCCGCAATCCACCGAAGCCGAACTGATCGCCGTCCGCCGCGACAAGCTCGCGAAACTCCGCGACCTCGGGATCGATCCGTATGGCGCGCGTTTCCAAGTCTCAATCACCCCCGCCGAGCTGCGCGCGAATTTTGCCGAAGGCCTGCAGGTGAAGGTCGCCGGCCGCATCACCGCGCTGCGCGACATGGGCAAGTCCTGCTTTTTCCAACTCGCCGACGTGCTCGGAAACATCCAGGGCTACATGAATGTGAAAGCGCTCGACGAAACCGGCGTCGCCGCTTGGAAGTGCCTCGACCGCGGCGACTGGATCGGCATCGAGGGCGAAACCTTCCTCACCAAGACCGGCGAGCCGACCATCAAGATGGAGAAATTCACCGTGCTCTCCAAGTCGCTGCGCCCGATGCCCGACAAGTGGCACGGCGTCGCCGACCGCGAGATCAAATACCGCAAGCGCCACCTCGACCTGATGGGCAACCCGGACAGCGCCGCGATTTTCGTCAAACGCTCGCTGATGATCGCCGAGATCCGCCGCTTTCTCCAAGACCGCGGATTTCTCGAAGTGGAAACCCCGATGCTCCACGACATCGCCGGTGGCGCCGCGGCGCGGCCGTTCGAGACCCACCACAACGCGCTCGGCATGCCGCTCACGCTGCGCATCGCGCCCGAATTGTTCCTCAAGCGTTTGTTGGTCGGCGGTTTCACCAAGATTTTCGAACTCAACCGCAGCTTCCGCAACGAAGGCATTTCCCGCCGCCACAATCCGGAGTTCACGATGCTGGAAGCCTACTGGGCGTTCTCCGATTTCGAGGAAATGGCCGATCTCGTCGAAGAACTCACCTGCCACCTCGCGGAGAAATTCTGCGGTGGCCTGCAAATCGAGCACAAGGACGAGGACGGCAACGTCACCCGCACCATCAACCTCGCCCGGCCGTGGAAACGCGAGAGCTACCACACGCTCATCGCCGGAGCCGCCGGAGAGGATTTCTTCACCCTCGATGCCGCCGGACGCCGCGAACGCTGTGAGAAACTCGGCGTGCAGATTTCCGAACACATGGAGGACCACGAGGTCATCCAGCAGGTTTTCGAAAAACTCGTGGAAGAAAAAACCTTCGACCCCTGCTTCGTCACCCGCGTCTCCAGCGAACTCGTCCCGCTCGCCAAAGTCAGCCCCGGCGGCCAGACCGTGGAAGTTTACGAACTCATCATCAACGGCCAGGAAATCTCCCCCGGCTACTCCGAGCTCAATGACCCCGACGTCCAACGCGAACGCCTCGAACACCAATCCGGCGACGAGACGCAGAAGGTGGACTATGATTTCATCGAAACGCTCGAATGCGGTATGCCCCCCGCCGGCGGCATCGGCATCGGCTTGGACCGGCTCTGCATGATGCTCACCGGCGCGCCGACGATCCGGGATGTGGTGTTGTTCCCGCTGCTGAAGCGGAAGGATTAAGGAGGGTTGCACTTCGGGCAACCCGGGTCGGCCGAAGTCCGACCCTCCGTCAAGTTTTTGCCCGGATTCCGGGCGTTCAGGATTCGCCTTCAACGATTACTGCATTTGGGACGCTTGCCGCCAGCAAGCGGTCCGGAATCCACGGTTTACGGTGCTCTCGAAGAGGCAAGCTAAAGCTTGGACTCCGGACAGCGCAGCGATGATCCAAACCTCCGGGAAGCCGCTGCCCGCTCGTTTGCATTCACTGCGCATGCGCTCGCATCGGGTCGCGGCCACTTGCAATGCCCGGACGGAAACGCGACAAGCCAGGAAATCCAACTTCCCCATGCACCCCACCGCCACCCCAAATTCGATCCACAAAACTCCTGACGCCGCCAGCTTTTCGGATCCGGTGGAGCAGATTTACTGCATCGGCTCGGTCGTCGGGCCGCATCCGTTCCCGATGATGGTGCGGGATTCCCAACAGGTCGTCGGTATCGCGGCGCGCGAGCAATTTATCGAAATGACGGGCAATCTGCCGGACATCGTCACCGCCTGTGTCGGCGGCGGCAGCAGTGCGATGGGGATGTTCGCCGGCTTCATCGACGATCCGGTGGAGCTTCACGGCGTCGAACCGTTAGGCAAAGGCACCACCCTCGGCGAGCACTCGGCCACGATGACTTACGGCATGGAAGGCGTCATCCACGGCTTCCACTGTTATCTGCTCCAGGATGAAAACGGCGAACCCGCGCCGGTGCACTCGCCCGCGAAAATCCTGACACGGCCCGCACCATCATCGTCAACCTCGGCGGCCGCGGCGCCAAGGACATGGACTACATGATGGGAATGTATTCCGTCACTGTAAGGACGATTCATGCACGGGGCGGAACCGGATTTGGTGACGACGGCTTCGGGCTTGGCATCTTTCCCGCATGAAGCGTCCCTTCAGGACGCACGGATTCCCAGGAATCCCGCCCCGGCACTGCGTGCCAGGCTTTGCTGAGCCGTCCCGCGGGGACGAAGAGCGGGAAATATGAATCAAGCGGGCAATGCCCTGGGTAATGCGTGGCTTACAGTTGATGAGCCCTGAAGGGGCGATCCAAGCGGATGGTTAGAGCAGGTCGCATCGCCCCTTCAGGCCTGATAGTCTTTGTACTCTCCAACCGCGGGCGTGCCCTAGCTAACGCAAATCCTCAAAGGCAATTGCCTAGGCCAGCAATTTCAACGGCGGCTCGTCGGATTTCAAACCATCGAGTATCTGCAAAATGTTGCGCCCATCCCCGGGCAGCACCAGCTCCGGCCTGATCGCCGCCAGCGGTTGCAGCACGAAGCGCCGCTCGGCGATCCTCGGATGCGGCAGAACCAACCGTTCGGTATCGATCACCTCGCCGCCGAAATACAGCAGGTCCACGTCGATGAGCCGCGGCGCGTTTCTGACCCATCCGATTTGCCGGCCGAGGTTTTTTTCGATCCCCTGGGTGATTTTCAACAACTCGAACGCGGTGCCGTCAAAGCCGATTTCCACCGCCGAGTTGTAAAATGGCGGCGACCCCGGCGGACACAGCAGCGGCTCTGTCTGATAGACCGGCGCGGCCAACAACGGCGCGCCGGGAGTTGCAATTTCCCGCAATTGATCGATGGCCGCGCGCAGGTTGGCGAGGCGGTCTCCCAGATTCGATCCCAAGGCAATGCCGACGCGGGGCATGGGTCAATCCTCGAGGTTTTCCAGGCGGCTGATGCCGTAGTTTTTCATCACCCGGTCGTTCGCCGCCGCGACGTTGGCGGAGGGAATGACGATGGGGCGCTCGGCGCCGAAAAGCTCGATCACGAAAAACCCGGGTGCCTCCTCGGGGTGGAGAAGCTCGTGGGCGTGGCTGAGGTCGCGGACTTCGGTGCCGTTGATGGATTTCACGGCGAAGCCGCTGAAGCCGCCAAGCTGGCTGGTGATCGGGTCGCTTTCCACGCGTGTTAGAACGACGATGTCCTTGTGTTTTTCAAACAATCCCTTTGGCACGTAGTCGGTATAAAGCCGCCGCACGGTGACGTCGCTGAACTTCGCGGTGGCGAAAAGATTGGTGTCGAGCGGTTGGAAAACGAGCCCGGCGAAAACCACGTAGCGGGGTTTTTTCTCATACTGGATGGCATACATCCGTGCCCAGGTCAGGGGCTTGAGGATCAGATCGACATCATTCCACGCACCCTCGCGCAGGAAGCGGACCGCCACCTTGTCGCCGGCGAATTTGCGCTCGACGATTTCGTTGAGGTTCACGTTTTCGCCGTCGATGGTGACCATGCCCGCGCTGTCCACCGCTTTGCCATCGAGCGAGATGAGGATGTCTCCAGGTTTGAGGGTGCCATCGCTGGAGCTGCCGGGCACCACGTTGGTGATGAGCACGCCGTTGCCATCGTTAGGCAGGCCGAGGGCCTTGCGCATCGCTGGATTGTGCAGCGGGAATTCGCTGACGCCGAGATCGACGTAGTGATCATAGTTGCCGTCCTCAACGTCTTTGAGAAACCGCCGGATCACCGGCGTCGGAATGATATACCCGGTGTTGTCCGCCTGGCGCAGACCTTGGAAGGCCACCCCCACGACTTTGCTGTCCTGGACGACCGGCCCGCCGGAGTTGCCGGGGTTGATCGCCGCATCGATTTGCACGACCAGGTGCGAGTCCGCGCGCGAGTGCGAATACGGCTGGAAATCGATCCGCGAAACCACTCCGCGGGTGACCGAGAGCCGGTCGCCGCCGATCGGATAACCGATCACCCGGACCTGCGATTCGAGCGTGGGGACGTCGCCGAGCTGGAAAGTCGGGAAATCTTCGAGGTCCTTGAAATCTTCGAGCGAAAGCAGGGCGAGGTCGCAGTCGTGCGCGATGAATTCGACCTTCGCCGGGTATTTTTTCGGGCTGCCATACACCGTGACGAGGACGCGGCGGGCATTGGAAACCACGTGGGCGTTGGTGAGTATCTTGTTTTTCCCGATCAGGAAACCGGTGCCAATCCCGCCGCTGAAGCGGCCGGAACTCCACGGCGTGTTGTAATCCGGCACCTGGGTGGCGGCTTCGATGCGGAGCACGGACTTGTAAACATCCGATGGTAGCTGCGCCAGCGCCGGAACAACCAGCAGCAGTGGAAGGAGGAAAGTGAGCGGGCGGATCATGGACTTGCGCGCATGTTACGGAACGAGCCCGTTGTCGCAAATGAAATCTGGCATGCTCCACCGCCGCAGAGGATTCGGATCATTTCAAGCCGCTACAAACAAGGCTCCGGTTTCCACCCCGGATTCGCTTGCCATGCCGATAGAATTTCCCCCAAGGTCTCGGGCGTGAAAGAACTCTGGGAACAGGCGATCCTGCCATACAACCTGCCGGTCACGATTCTGCTGGGGCTGGTGGTGGTGTTCTGGATTCTCACCCTCGTCGGTGCCGTCAGCGCGGATGCCGACCTCGATGCCGGGGTAAATGACGCCGACCCGAATCTCGGCGATCTTCCGGGGGCCATGCTGCGCATCGTCAATGCGGGCTACGTCCCGTTGACGGTGGTGCTGACCATCCTGATCCTGATGATGTGGATCGGCACCATCGTGCTGAATTACTATTTCAACCCGGCTGGCAGCCTTCTGATCGCCCTGGGTTTCTTCGTCGCTGCATTCGTGTTAGGAGTCATTGCCACCAAGATCATCACCCAGCCGCTGGTGCCTTTCATGCGCCGGCTCAAGGAGGCGGAAAACGCGCCTCCGGTCATCGGCGAAGTCGGGGTCGTGCGTTCGATCCAGCTCGACCCGACTTACGGCCAGGTCGAAGTGCAACGCGCGGACGGAGCTCCGGCGCTTTTGAACGCGCGGCTTGGCGTCGATGCGGAAGCTGTTCCGCGCGGCACTCCGGTCGCCATCATTTCCTTCGACGAGCCATCCGGCGTCTATCTGGTCCGGCCGCTGCCGCCCACCCCTCCCCTTGACTGAAACCATCACCCGTAATGATCATGATCCAGAACCTATACCTATCCGCCGTTTCCCCAGGGAGCGTTCCGCCACTTGCCAATCTCCTGACTGACGTTGGAATTGTCGGTCTGGTGGTCGTCGTGCTCGTCGCGGTGGGCTTCATCTATCTGTTGCTCACCTGCTACCGCAAGGTGGAAAAGGGCCGGGCGCTCGTCCGCACCGGCGGCAGCCGCGCCAAGGTGATTCTCAACGGCGGCTTCGTCGTGCCGATCATCCACCGCGCGGAACTCATCGATATTTCCGTGAAGCGCATTGAAATCGACCGCACCGGCAAGAACGGCCTGATCTGTCAGGACAACATGCGCGCCGACATCAAGGTGGTGTTTTTCGTCCGCATCAACAACGTCGAAGCAGACATCATCAAGGTCGCCGACTCCATCGGCTGCGTGCGCGCTTCCAGCGAACCGGAAATCCGCAATCTGTTTGATGCAAAATTCTCCGAAGCGCTCAAGACCGTCGGCAAGCGCTTCATGTTCATCCAGCTTTACGAGGATCGCGATAAATTCCGCGAAGCCATCCTCAAGGTGATCGGCACCGACCTCAACGGCTACGTGCTCGAAGACGCCGCCATCGATTACCTAGAACAAACGCCGATCGAAATGCTCGATCCCGACAACATCCTCGATGCCGAGGGCATCAAGAAAATCACCCAGCTCACCGCGGAGCAGGCCAAGCTTTCTAACAAAATTCAGCGCGACAAGGAAAAGGTCATCAAGCAGCAGGACGTCGAAGCCCGCGAGGCGATTCTCGAGCTCGAGCGCCAACTCAAGGAAACCGAGGCCCGCCAGCAGCGCGAGGTCGAGACCGTGCGTTCCCGCGAGGAAGCCGAGACTGCCAAGGTCGCCGAGGAGGAGCGCCGCAAATCGCAGGTCGCCCGCATCGCGGCTGACGAGGAAATCGCCATCGCCGATGAGAACAAACAACGCCAGGTGTTAGTCGCCCAGCGCAACAAGGAGCGCACCGACGGCGTC
>JBIPND010000005.1:0-19481 GCA_044374015.1 Luteolibacter sp.
AATCACGCTGCATGACGACATCACGCCTTACACCGTGGGCGGCGAGACATGCGGCGGCCCACCCACGAAATACTACGTCGAAAACGTGGAGGTCCGCGTCGCCACCGAGCGCGTCCAGTATCTCGACGCCAACGGCAAGCTCATCACCGAGTCCCTGCGCGACTACACCCGCAAGGCCGTCCTCAAGGAATATGCCTCACTCGATGCCTTCCTTTCTGGCTGGAACGATGCCGACCGCAAACAAGTCATCCTCGAAGAGCTCGCCGAAAAAGGCGTCTTTCTTGACGAACTCGCCGAGCAGGTCGGCCGGGACTACGACGCCTTCGACCTCATCTGCCATGTCGCCTACGATCAGACGCCGCTCACCCGCCAAGAACGCGCCGAAAAGGTGAAGAAGCGCAACGTCTTCGCCAAATACGGTGACCAGGTCCGCGCTGTCCTCGATGCCCTGCTGGAGAAATACGCCGACAGCGGCATCACCAGCGTGGAGTCCATGGACATCCTGAAAGTCGATCCGCTCACCGCCTTCGGCACCCCCATGGAGATCATCAAACTCTTCGGCGACAAGAAAACCTACCTCTCCGCCATCCGCGACCTCGAAGCTGCCCTTTACCAGCAAGCCGCCTGAGCCAAGCCACGCACCGCTGTATCTCACTTGCCGCGAAACCTCCGCCGACCCACGCTCCCGCCCATTCCAGTTTTTCCCATGTCCAACGTCTCCAACATCGTCAAATCCATCCAAGACATCATGCGCAAGGACGCCGGCACCTACGGTGATGCCCAGCGCCTTGAGCAACTCGGCTGGATGTTCTTCCTCAAAATCTTCGACGACCGCGAAAAGGAACTCGATCTCCTCCGCGACAACTACAAGTCGCCGATTCCCGAGGAGCTCCGCTGGTCCACCTGGGCCGCTGACGAGGAAGGCATCACCGGCGACGCCCTGCTCCAGTTCGTCAACAACACCCTGCTGCCCAAGCTCCAGGCCCTCACCGGTGGCGGGGACAAGATTTCTGCGCTCATCCGCGCCGCCTTCGATGACGCGAACAACTACATGAAGAACGGCACGCTCATGCGGCAGGTCGTCAACAAGATCAACGTCATCGACTTCAATGCCACCGATGACCGCCACATGTTCGGCGACATCTACGAGAAAATGCTCAAGGACCTCCAGTCCGCGGGAAATGCCGGCGAGTTCTACACCCCGCGTGCCGTCACCGAGTTCATCATCGATCGGCTCGACCCGCGCTTGGGCGAATCCTTCTTCGACCCCGCCACCGGCACCGGTGGCTTCATCACCTGCCTCATCCGCTACCTGAGGAAGCAGGCAAAGTTCGAGGTGGACGAGCGCACCATCCAGGAATCCTTCTCCGGCATCGAGAAAAAGCATCTCCCGCACATCCTCTGCATCACCAATCTCCTGCTCCATGGCATCGACGTTCCCTCGAATGTCCGCCACGGCAATACCCTGGCCCGCCCCCTGCGCGATTGGGGACCGAAGGAGCGCGTGGACGTCATCGCCACCAACCCACCCTTCGGCGGTATGGAGGAAGACGGCATCGAGTCGAACTACCCGGCCGAGTTCCGCACCCGCGAAACCGCCGATCTCTTCCTCGTCCTCATCATGAAGATCCTCAAGCCCGGTGGCCGCGCCGGACTCGTGCTTCCCGATGGCACCCTCTTTGGCGAGGGCGTCAAGACCCGCATCAAGGAAGCCCTGCTCACCGAGTGCAATCTCCACACCATCGTCCGCCTGCCCAATGGCGTTTTTGCCCCCTACACCAGCATTCGCACCAACCTGCTTTTCTTCACCAAAGGCACGCCCACCAAGGAAGTCTGGTATTACGAGCACCCCTATCCGGCCGGAGCCAAGAGCTACAACAAGGGCAAGCCGATCCGCATTGAAGAGTTCGAGGCGGAAAAAGCCTGGTGGGGGAAACCCGACAAGCACGGCCATTACAGCAAGCGCGAGGAAAACGAACGCGCCTGGCGCGTCTCCATCGACCAGATCAAGGCCGGAAATTTCAACCTCGACCTCAAGAACCCACACAACTCTGACGAAGGCCCCGGTGACGTCGATCACCTCCTCCCGGAATACGAAACGCTCCTCGCCCAGATCGCCGACACCCGTGCCAAGCTGAAGCAGGAACTCCACCACGCCCTCACCCGATGAAAAAGCGGAAAATGGCCAATTTTTAATAAATTTCACATTAAAGTGAAAAAATCCGTTGAAATCACGCTCACTTCGATCCACGTTGGCGGTGCCAGAGAGGTGGTCACTTTGGCAATCGATGGAAAAGATCCCGCCCAAAAATATCTATCCAAGCTCGCAAAAAAGGACCCGAAAGCTTTCGAATCTCTAAAAACCCGCATCAAAGCCGTAGCAGAGCATGACCGTTATGAGAATTCCGAAACATTCCGCGAGGTCGGAGATGGCGTCTTTGAATTCAAACGAAATTCCCCCCGCCTTCTCCGGCTCTATGCCTTTTACGACGAGATCGCCGGTGTCGGCCAATTGATCCTTTGCACCAACGGCGGAGACAAGACATCGCAAGATCATGACATTCTCGCGGCCAAGCGCCGCAAAGTGGAATACCTGCTAGCCAAGAAAGAACCTCACACTGTTCTCATTCACGAGAAACCTTAAATATGAAAATCATCACAAGAAAGAAATCCAATTCTCTCGCCGAGGCGTTCGCCAAACCCTTCTCGCTGGAAGGCGAAATCGAGTTCCGCAAGCTGATCGTCGTGGAGGAACTCCTCCAGTTCATGAAGCGTGAGGGGATTAAACGCACCGAACTCGCCGCGCGCATGGGGGTTCCCCCCTCCCGCATTACCAAGATGCTTGATGGCACCGAGAACCTCACCCTCGCCACTCTCATCCGTGCCGGTCGCGCGGTGGGCGCGGATCTGCATCAGACCTTTATCCCGGAAGGCAAAAAAGTCCGCTGGACCAGCTACGACCCTGCCGAGGTTCATGAAGCTTTCGCCACGCCCGTTCGCACCATCGCAGTCGAACAGTTGAAAACGCCCTACACTTTCAGTTCACTTGCCTCTGATGACCAATCCACCGCCGCTTAGTGCCTCTCCGCTCCGGTTGCTGGCGCACCGTTTCACCGAGATTTTTGTGAAAGCCTCCGAGCAGGATGAGCCGCAAGGGGGCTTTTCCCTCAATACATCACGAGGTTTCCGACAGCATGAGGAGAAGCCCCGTGAGTATCAACTGATCCTGACCTTGGAACTCGGTTCAAGCACTCCCGATCAAGAGTCCCCCTACATTGCGAAGCTCACCATTGAAGGCGAATTTGAGGTGACCGATTCATACCCCCCCGAAAAGCGCGAGGAGCTAATTCGCGTCACCGGAGCTTCCATACTCTACGGCGCTTGCCGGGAAATGCTCGCCAACCTAACCGCAAGATCCACACACGGAATGTCCACCTTGCCGTCTGTTTCTTTTGCCTCAGCCATGACTGTGGAGAAGGTAGCCACCAAGAAAACGGGTGCGAAAAAAGCGGCGAAAGGCAAAAGCCGGGCGCTTGATTGAAGTGTTGACGGAATTCAATCCATGAACGACCTATTTGCCAACAACACCTCCTACGCCTCTCCACGATGCGCACCAAGGGAGGTTACTTTTTTCCGGGCAGCGCGGGCAAAGGAGGATGCCCATGAGCATGCACCGATTGGCCCGAGCGGCTCATCCGCCTGCTGCGCTCCCTCGATCCGAACCTCATTCCAGAAATGGGTTTCCCCGCCGACTGGCAAACCCGCCCCATCTGGCAAGCTCTCCTCACCGCCCACCCATGACCCTCGATACCTTCTTTGAAAAATTCGACCTCTTCGCTGACGCGCCCGATGCGGTGGGGAAGATGCGGGAGCTGGTGCTGGATTGGGCCACAACTGGACAGCTTGGACGCACGGGTTCAGGAGAATGGAAAGATTGCGAACTGGGCGAATTGATTGAACTTATTTCCGGGCAACATTTGCTCGCCAGTGATTACAACGCCGAGCAGCGGGGAATACCATATCTCACAGGTCCTTCCGACTTCGGAGACAAACATCCCATTCCGACACGCTGGACCGAACGTCCAAAGGTAACCGCTGAACCCGGAGACATATTGATAACGGTCAAAGGCTCTGGAGTCGGGAAAACAAACGTTCTTATTGATCAGCCTACAGCAATTAGTCGTCAACTCATGGCAATCAGAGTGATCGCAGCTGATCCGGATTTTGTTCATCTTGTAATCAAACGTGCGGCGGAGCATTTTCAGAATGCTAAAACAGGAATTGCCATACCCGGCATTGGACGGAGAGAAGTCCTGGGATTAAAACTAGTCCTCCCGCCCCTCGCCGAGCAGAAGCGGATCGTGGCGAAGGTGGATGAGTTGATGGCCTTGTGTGATCGGCTGGAGGCGCAGCAGCAGGAACGGCAGACGCGCCACGCCGCCCTCGCCCGCGCCTCGCTGGCCCGCTTTGCCGACGCGCCCACCCCGGCCAACCTCCATTTCCTCTTCCATTCATCCTTCAGCATTCCGCCTTCAGCCTTGAGGAAGTCCATCCTCACCCTCGCGGTGCAAGGGAAACTCGTGCCGCAAGATCCCAGCGATGGCGATTCACGAGGCGTGATAGACCGCGCTATGGAGAAGCGGCAGCAGACAATCAAAACCAAGAGCCTTCGGCGGAAAGAACTCGACGAATCTGCTGACCTATTCGAGCACGAGGATTTGCCTTCGTCGTGGTGCGTTGAGCGTTTCGCCAACCTCGTCGATCCCGAAAACACCATCTCATACGGCGTCCTCGTTCCAGGGAATGACGTGCCAGACGGCATCCCGTTTGTCCGCGCACAAGACCTCTGCCTTTCCAATCATCCAGCAAGGCCCAACAAGACCATCGCGCCTGACATCGAAAAGCCTTACGCCCGAACACGGCTCACCGGTGGTGAGATTCTCCTCTGCGTTGTTGGCAGTATCGGGAAGCTTGGGATCGTTCCTGATTCGTGGGCGGGAGCGAATATCGCCAGAGCAGTCGCACGTATCAAACCCATCCCCGATGTTCTCCGCGACTACCTCCTGCTCGTTCTCCAAGAGCAATCAGTTCAGAACTACTTTACCTCGACGACGCGAACGCTCGCGCAACCGACACTGAATGTCGGAATGATCGAGCAGACTCCGATTCCAGTCCCACCCCTCGCCGAACAACGGCGGATCGTGGTCAAAGTGGATCAACTGATGGCCTTGGTGGACGAGTTGGAAACGCAGCTCGCCGCCTCCCGCGCCACCGCCAAGAACCTCCTCGAAGCCCTCGTCGTCGAACTGACCGCCGCCGAGCCCCAGCTTGCAGTCGCAAGCTGATCACAGAAAGCATCCAAACGCATGCCGATCCCAGACTTCCAATCTCTGATGCGTCCGCTGTTGCAAATGCACGCTGACGGTCTTGAACACGCCAACCGCGACCTCGTCAGCCAGCTTGCCGAGCATTTCCAAGTCAAAGAAGAGGAGAGGCGCGAGATGTTGCCAAGCGGCACCACCCGGGTGCTTGATAATCGGATTGGCTGGGCAAAGAGCCACATCACCCAGGCAGGTCTTCTCGCTTCACCACGCCGAGCCGTGACGGTGATCACCCAGCGTGGGCACGATGTGCTCAAAAAGAATCCTCAGCGCGTCGATCTTCGCATCTTGAACGAGTTCGAGGATTACCGCGTGTTCCGTTCCCGCAAGAAGCAAGAAATTGAGGCGGAAGGTGGCGATGAGGACAACACCACCGAAGAAGTGCCGCCTGAGGAATTGCTAGGGAATGCGTTTCAGAAAGTCCGCCGTCAAATTGAAGCGGACCTCCTCAGCCAGATCATGGCCAACCCGCCAGAGTTTCTTGAGCAAGTGGTCGTGGATCTGGTCGTCGCCATGGGCTACGGAGGATCCCGCAAGGATGCCGGTGAGGCCTTGGGAAAGACCGGAGATGAGGGGATCGACGGCATCATCAAAGAGGATCCGCTAGGACTCGACACCATCTACCTCCAAGCGAAGCGGTGGGAAGGCACGGTCGGACGGCCCGAGATCCAAAAGTTTGCCGGTGCTCTTCAAGGTCAGCGGGCGAAGAAAGGGATCTTCATCACCACTTCAAGCTTCTCTGGCGAAGCGGTCGATTACGTCCAGCGCATTGATTCAAAGATCATTCTCATCGACGGTGTGCGGCTCACGAAACTCATGTTCGATCACGGAATCGGCGTCACCATCACCTCGAGTTATGAGGTGAAAAGAATCGACTCCGATTACTTCACCGGCATCTGAGCACGAGTCGAATGGCTGGAGTTTCATCACCCCACCCTCATCCGCTCAATCACCTGCACCACATCCGCCACCCGGAATCGCGCGGCCTTGCCCATTTTGAAATACGGGATCAGCCCGCTCATCCGCCAGTTGTAGAGCTGGCGGCGGCAGATTTTCAAATGGGAGGCGAGTTCCTGTTCGGTCATCAGGTCGATAGAATCTATTTGTTTTCCGAGAGAAAAAGCCTGTCGTCAGGGCTCTCAGTTACTAGACATCCAGTAGATGTGCGCCGGTGACGGCGCACAATACCTGATAGTCCTGGTCGCACAGCGCGATCAGGTCATCGCCCGCCAGGCCGCAGAGATCATCATCCCCAAGCAGAGCATCGACGTGCTCACCCGCCTGCCCGCCATGCGGACACGCATCGCGCGTTGTTCCTGAGAAGCTGCCTGAAAGTCAGAGATTCGTAAGATTCGTCGGAATCGTGGTGCCAGGAATCTTCCTAATTCCCGCGTCATCGAAATTCACCGGATCCCTGGGTGGGCCGCTGACCTCGAACCGGGCTGAAATTCCCGCGTTTTGACGTTGGCGTTTGGTCGCCCCGCGTTCACTGTTCAGGAGAACTCATGGAACTGAAGTCGAAACTCTCCATCCTCGCCGACGCCGCAAAATACGACGCCTCCTGCGCCAGCTCCGGGGCGGTGCGCGGGAATTCGCGCGATGGCAAGGGCGTCGGCTCGACCGGCGGCGCGGGCATCTGCCACAGCTACGCACCGGACGGGCGCTGCATTTCCCTGCTCAAGCTGCTGCTGACCAACGTCTGCATTTACGATTGCCATTACTGCATCAACCGCCGCTCCAGCAATGTCCGGCGCGCGGCCTTCACCGCCGAGGAGGTGGTGAAATTGACCCTCGATTTCTACAAGCGCAATTACATCGAAGGCCTGTTCCTCAGCTCCGGCATCATCCGCAGCGCCGATCATACCATGGAAATGGTCATCGATGTCGCGCGCACACTGCGCGAGGTGCATGACTTCCGCGGCTACATTCACCTGAAAACCATCCCCGAGGCGTCGCCGGAGTTGATCGAGACCGCCGCGCGTTACGCCGACCGCATCAGCATCAATCTCGAACTCCCGACCCAGCAAAGCCTCGATTTGTTAGCTCCTGAAAAGAACCTCAACCGCACCAAACTCGCCATGGGCCACATCCGCGGCAAGCTCGATGAAGCGCACGCCCGCCGCAAGGATGGCGACCAAAAACTCCGCCACGCCACCGGCCAGAGCACTCAGGTGATCGTCGGCGCGGATGCTTCGACCGACGCGGATTTCCTCGCGCGTTCCGACGAACTTTACACCGGCTACAAGATGCGCCGGGTTTACTACTCCGCCTTCAGCCCGATCCCCGAACCGTCGAGCATCCTGCCGCTCAAACCGCCGCCGCTGGTGCGCGAACACCGGCTCTATCAGGCGGACTGGCTGATGCGGTTTTACGGCTTCAAGACCTCCGAAATCCTCACCCCGGAAACACCGCATCTCGATCTGGAGCTCGACCCGAAACTCGCGTGGGCGCTGCGCAACCGCCACGACTTCCCGGTCAACGTGCAAACCGCCGCCCGCGAAGTCCTGCTCCGGGTCCCCGGCCTCGGTGTTAGGAATGTCGACCGCATCCTGCACATCCGCCGCTTCTGCCAGATCCGGCTGGCCGATCTGGTGCGGCTCCGCGTTTCCCTGCCGAAGGTCCAGCCGTTCCTGATGACGGTGGATCACAATCCGTCCGCTTACCTGCTGGATTCGGACCGCCTGCGCGCGCGGTTCCTGCCAAAGCCGCAGCAACTCGAACTTTTCCCGCCGCATGAGATCCGTTGATCCGGGAGACGATTTCGAATCGTGGCGCGCCGCCGCGCGCGACATGTTAGACGAGGGCGTTCCGCCGCAGGAAATCCTGTGGGAAGCGGAACGCGGGTTGTTCGCCTCGGCGATGGTCCGCGAGCAGCCGCCGGTGAAATTGAGAGTCCCCGCCGCGTTTGTGGAGCTGGCAAAAACCGCGGCCTGCCACAACGATCCGCAGCGCTGGGGCCTTCTCTATCAGATACTCTGGCGGGTCGTGCGCGGCGGCGAGCGGCATCTGCTAGCCATCGCCAGCGATCCGGACATGGCGCGGGCGCGGCTGTTGGAAAAAAACGTGCGCCGCGAGATCCACAAGATGCACGCCTTCGTGCGCTTCAAACTGATCGATGCGGACGCGGCCGGCCGCGAGCGTTACGCGGCATGGTTCGAGCCGGACCACTTCATCGTCGCCGCGGCATCGCCGTTTTTCCGCAACCGCTTTGCCAACATGGATTGGAGCATTTTCACGCCGAAAGGTTGCGCCCACTGGAACGGCAAACAACTCAGCCTCACCGCCGGCATCGCTGAAAATCCAGTCGAAAACCCCGACGCGCTCGAAGACGCCTGGCGCACCTACTACCGCAGTATTTTCAACCCGGCCCGCGTCAAGGTGAAGGCGATGCAGGCGGAAATGCCCAAACGTTATTGGAAAAACCTACCCGAAGCGGATTTGATCGATGAACTCATCGCAGGCAGCAAACAACGTCTCACCGGCATGTTGGAAGAGCCGCTTCGCCCGGTGAAGCCGCAGCCGAAAAACGCCTACCTCGACAAACTGCGGGATCGATCTGCGGGAGAGGGCGGTGCCTAGTTTTTGCTGAAAAATCCGACGGATCGGCTTGGAAACTTCGCAGCGCCGTCCGGAGTTCAAGCTTTAGCTTGCTTCTTCAAGAGCACGGTAAACCGTGGACTCCGGACCGCTGTCGGGTGGCACGCGGTCAAGTGGCTTCGGCGCAGACGCTTGGCAGATCCCCGGCATGGCGCGTGGGAGCTTCCTTCCGCCGTCCGGAGTTCAAGCTTCAGCTTGCCTCTTCAAGAGCACGGTAAACCGTGGACTCCGGACCGCTGTCGGGTGGCACACGGTCAAGTGGCTTCGGCGCAGACGCGTGACAGATCCCCGGCATGGCGCGTGGGAGCTTCCTTCCGCGGTCCGGAGTCCAAGCTTTAGCTTGCTTCTTCAAGAGCACGGTAAACCGTGAACTCCGGACCGCTTGCGGGTAGCACGCGGCCAACTGGCTTCGGCGCAGACGCGTGACAGATCCCCGGCATGGCGCGTGGGAGCTTCCTTCCGCCGTCCGGAGTTCAAGCTTTAGCTTGCTTCTTCAAGAGCACGGTAAACCGTGGACTCCGGACCGCTGTCGGGTGGCACACGGTCAAGTGGCTTCGACGATGACGCTTGGCAGATCCCTGGCATGGCGCGTGGGAGCTTCCTTCCGCGGTCCGGAGTTCAAGCTTCAGCTTGCCTCTTCAAGAGCACGGTTAACCGTGGACTCCGGACCGCTGTCGGGTAGCACGCGGCCAACTGGCTTCGGCGCAGACGCGTGACAGATCCCCGGCATGGCGCGTGGGAGCTTCCTTCCGCCGTCCGGAGTTCAAGCTTTAGCTTGCCTCTTCAAGAGCACGGTAAACCGTGGACTCCGGACCGCTTGCGGGTAGCACGCGGCCAACTGGCTTCGGCGCAGACGCGTGACAGATCCCCGGCATGGCGCGTGGGAGCTTCCTTCCGCCGTCCGGAGTTCAAGCTTTAGCTTGCCTCTTCAAGAGCACGGTAAACCGTGAACTCCGGACCGCTTGCGGGTGGCACGCGGCTTTCGGCAATGCTCTCTCCTCCGCGAAAACCTCCGCGTCCTCCGCCCCTCCGCGTTCACCCGTTCAGCGTCCCATCCAGCCAGACCACCATCTTTTTCCGGTAAGCCCCGTTGTCATCGGAGAGCGTGGTGCCATGGCGGCCGGCTTTCACCTCGAAAAGGGTTTTCGGTTCGTTGGCCGCTTCGAACAATTGCAGGCCCTGTGCAAGCGGCACGACTTCATCGCGCGAGCCGTGCACCACCAGCAGCGGCACCGGCGCGAGCTTTTCGACAAAGTCCCTGGGCGAGAGCTCGTCGGTCACCAGGCTGGCGCCGAGTTGCCCGCCGATCACCCGCGCCATCGCCTGATAGGATGCGAACGCCCCGTCGATGACGATGGCCCGCAGCCCCTTCACCGGAGCCTCGCCCAGGGCGGTGATCGACTGCGCGCCGCCGAGGCTGTGGCCGTAGGAAACCAGGCGGTTGTGATCGACGTCTTTGCGGCTGCCGGCGTAGGCAAACGCGGCTTTCACGTCATCGATCATCCCCCGCCGGTCGACGCTGCCGCCGGATTTTCCGAAGCCCCGGTAGTCGTAAAACAGCACGTTGTAGCCCGCCTCGGCCAGCCACATGGCGAAGCCGAGATGGTGGCCGACCGACCCGGCATTGCCATGGGAGAAAACCACGGTGGCTTTCGGGTCCTGGTTTTTCGGCGGGACAAACCAGCCGTGCAGCGGCGTGCCGTCGGCGGATTTGAAGCCGATGGTTTCATACTTGAAACCCCAGGCGGCCGGAGTCGACGGCTCGTCGCGGGTCGGGAAGTAGAACAACTGGTTGCCGCCTTTTTTGCCGAGGATCCCCAGCGCGGCTTTGGATAGATCTCCGTTAGGGTCCCGGAGCAGCGCCCGCATTTGATCGGCGGTGATCGGCGGCTGGGTGACCTCCTGCGCGGTTAGACCGGTGACCGTGGCAAAACATAGACCTAAAAAGCGAGCGTGCATGGACAGCAATCGACACCGGGAATGGGATTTGTCGAGCGAAAGAAGGCCATCCCCGCACCTGTTCATCATCGGCAAGGAAGGCAAACTCCGCTACGACGGCGCGATCGATTCCAAACCGACCGCCGATGAAGTCGACATCGCCACCGCCGACAAGCTTTTCAGCGACGCGCTCGATGCCGTCATCGCCGGCGGCGAAGTGAACAACGCCAAAAACAAGCCCTGCGGCTGCGGCGTGAAATACCAATGGGAAAAAATGCGCGCCCTCGCGTGTTGTCTTCGGCGCCCCCACCAAAGGAGAGGCGGACTCCGGCCGCCCTGCCCATGGGAAGTCCATGAGGAGAGAGAATCGCTTTTCATGGTCACCTCATGGGCTGGGGCGGCCGGAGACCGCCCCTCCTTGTATCAGTTCCACTGCCCGCCGAGCGCCTTGATCAAAGCGACGGAGACCGCCAGCCGCTCGGCGCGCACCGCGTTGGTGGCGCGCTCGGCATCGAGGCGGGTGCGCTCGGCATCCACCACGTCGAGAAAACTAACCAGCCCGGCCTTGAACCGCTTGCTGGAGAGATCGAGGGTCTTCTGCGCGGCCGCCAGCGCCTGCTCCTGGGCGACTTGGCGGCGGCCAAGAATGGAGGATCCCTGCAGCGCGGTTTCGACCTCGCCCATCGATTGCAGCACGGTCTGGCGATACTCCGCGCTGGCCGCCTCATGGGCGGCGACGGTGGCCGCGCGCTGGGCTTTCAGATAGACCCGGCTGGTGAGTGGAAGGGTGGCGCTCGATCCTAACGACCAGATCAGCGAGCTGGATTTGAACAGATTGCTCAGGCTCGAGGCGCTCAAGCCGCCGGACGCGCTCAGCACGATGGACGGATAAAACGCGGCGGTGGCCACGCCGATGTCCGCATTCGCGGCAGCGACCCGGCGCTCGGCCGCGCGGATGTCCGGGCGTTGGCGCAGCAATTCGGAGGGCACCGAAACCGGAACCGAAGGCGGCTTTGGCAGATCGTCACGTTCCGGCACCGACGACCCGGTGGCGGCGGATCCTGCTAGAACGGCGAGCGCGTTGACGAGCTCCACCCGGTCGCGATCGAGACTGATGCGGTCGGACTCGGCGGTCGCCACTTCCGTTTCCGCGCGGGAAAGATCGAGGCCGCTGATGGCTCCGGCGTCGCGCTGGTCGGTCAGCAGCTTGAGCGCGCGGCGGCGGAGTTCGAGCGTCCGGTTGAAAAGCGCGCGGTCGGCATCGACCGCGCGCAGCGCCCAATACGTCTGCGCGACCTCGCCGGCGACACTGAGGCGCAGCGCGTTGAGGGATTCCTCGGTGGCTTGTTCCGCAGCGCGGGCGGACTCGATCTGGCGGCTGACCTTGCCCCAGATATCGACTTCGTAACTCAAATCAAGCGGCACGCTGAAGTTGTTATCAATGCTTGATCCACCATTTTCGTTGCCGCGAAACCTGATCTTCGAGCGCTCCGCTCCGGCTCCGAGGTCCACATCCGGAAAGTAGAGCGTGCGGGTGGCCCTGCTGATTTCGCGGGCCTGCCGCAGACGGGCCGATCCCGCGGCGAGGTCCTGGTTGTTCGCCAGCGAGCGCTCGACCAGCGAGGTCAAAGTGGCGTCGTTGTAGAGCCGCCACCACGAACGGGGCTTGGGCAGGCTGTCGGGCGATTGCCGTTTCCAACGGACTCCGGATTGGGAAAACGAGGCGGGCAGCTCCATCGAGGGCGTCTCGTGGTTCGGGCCGACCGGAGCGCATCCGATGAAGGCGGGCAGGACCAGACCTGCGGCTAACAGGCGGCGGAAGGAAGGGGTCGTCAGCATGGTTCGGCGCGAATTTTAAAGGGATTCGACTTGCGTGCAAGTGGTTACTTGCAAAAATACCCGGGTGAGTTCCAAACCCATGAAAACGACTGCGGCGAAAGACTGCGTCGGCGGGATGCGCCAACGCCTGATGGATGCGGCGCGCGCCGAGTTTGGCGAAAAAGGCATCGAGTGCGCCACCACCCGCGGCATCGCCGAGCGGGCGGGCTGCAACGAAGTGACTTTGTTCCGGCATTTCGAATCCAAACAAAAACTGCTAGGGTTCGTGGTCCGCGAAACCTCGGAGGAGTTCCGTGAAATCTGCGAGGCCCCCGGCGAGATGACCGGCGATTTGCGCAAGGACCTCGGCCGCTTTGCAAGGGTGCATAACGAATCGCTGGAGCGCTGTGAGGGAATGGCACGGGCGCTGATCGGCGAGGGCCGGCGGCAGCCGATGCTGGTCAAGGAGCTGATCGGCGATGTGTTAGATCCGTTCCACCAGAGCATCGCCCGCTATTTGAAAGCGGGAATCCGTGCTGGCCGGTTGCGGGCGGATTTGAAAGTGGTGGCGTTTGCCGAGCTGTTCACCGCCACGCTGATGGGCGGGATGCTGCGCCGGACCTCGGGGCTCTCGAAGCTCAAGGCGGAAAACTGGCTGCGCGAAACCGTGGATTTGTTCGCCCGGGGGATTGAGATCCGCTGAGCGGTGGGCTTGGCGGTTGGAAACCGCCGCCACGGGCAAAAAAAAGGGGCCGCGCACTCGCGCGACCCCGTTTCTAGTCATGAATACTAACTGGTGAGACAATCCCCATCGCCTCAACGACGTAAAGATGCGGGATGATTTGAAATTTGTCATGTCACTAAATAATGGGACACGATCCGGGACGGGCGGGAGGGCTTGTCGAATCAGGACAAATCGAGAAACCCGCGGCGGATCGCCTCGCTGACGGCGGCGGGCAGGCTGCGGACGTGGAGTTTGTCGAAGCTGCGTTTGATGTATTCGGTGGCGGAATGTTGGCTGATCTTGAGTTCGTCGGCGATTTCCTGGCGGTTCAGGCCTTTGGCGGAAAGCTGGAGCACCTCGCATTCGCGCGCGGAAAGCGATTCCGCCTCGGGAATGGGGCTGAGCTGGCGGAAGGTTTGGAGAATCATGCCCGCGATTTTCGGGTCGAGCGGGGTGCCGCCGGCCAGGACCTCCTCCAGCGTTTCCATCAAGCGGGAGGCGCTGCCAGCCTTGACCAGATAGCCGTGCGCGCCGGCCTCCAACGCGGCGAAGACCTTCGCCTTGTCGGTAAAAGCGGTGAGCACCAGCACGCGCGCTTCGGGCAGCAATTCGCGGATTTTCCGGATCCCGACGATGCCGCTCATGCCCGGCAGGCCCAAATCCGAGAGCACCAAGTCCGCCACCAGCCCGCCGCGGAAGGCCTCGAGCGCGTCTTCCATGGTGGAAAATCCGCCCACGCATTGGTAGCCGCCGCGTTCTTCGAGCACCATCGACACCGACTCGCGGAAGTCGGCGTGATCCTCGATCAAAACCAGCCGGATCGGCTTTTCCTTGGATGCTGCTGAATGGGCCATGCGGAGAAAACTACCGCGCCGATCGCGGCTCGGAAAGCGAAGGTTTTCCCAAAATCAGGAAGCCGAAGGCCGCCGGCCGAACGCGTGCCACCAGCGTTTGCGTTTCCGCTCCAGCGGCACCGTCAGCGCCAGCCGGGTGCCGTTTCCGGGGGCGCTTTCGATTTGAAAATCCGCTTTCAAGGCGGCGGCCCGTTGACGCAGGGCGCGCAAGGTCGCAGGCCGCTGCAGCCGCTCCGGATCAATGCCCACCCCGTCGTCGGCGATCACCAGCCGGAATCCGCCCGCGGTTTTTTCCGCCCGGATTTCCACCACGGCGGCCTTGGCGTGGCGCATGATGTTGTGGAGCGCTTCGCGGAAATACAGGAACAGGTCGCGGTTTGATTCCTCGGGAAGCTCCACGAGCCACGCCTCTTCATTGGCGGTGAACCGGCAATCCAGGGTTTCCAACATGATCGAACTGGTTTCCCGCAAATGCTCGACGGTGCCGATGCGATGGTCGCCCGTCGGCCGCAGCAGCCAGACAATGTCGCGCACGGCACTCACCGTTTCCGCGGCGATTCTCTGGATCCGCTTCAATTCGTCGGACGGCCCGGCCCGGCCCTCTGCCAGATCGGCGAACATTTGGATGCTGCCGAGATTGCTGCCCACTTCATCGTGCAGGTCCCCGGCGATGCGCTCGCGCACTTGGGTCAATTCCCGGTTCGCGTGAATGCGGTATCGGATCGGCAGCGCGACGATGAGAAATGCGCCCGCCACCACCAACACCACGATGCTGAACCGGGCGCTGCGGCGCCAGTGTTCCACCAGTTGGGCGGCCTCGGTCCGCAGCTGATACCTGCGGGTTTCGAGCCGCAGCCGTTGGTCGAGTTGAGCCAGCCACTCGCGCGTCGGAACCAGGCGGCCATCGGGCCCGAAGCCATCGCTGAGGGCGGCGGCGCTCCACACCCGCCCGCCGGTGGCGACCAAATTCATCATCCCGTGCGGCGAATGCATCCCCTTCCCCATGGCCAGATTTTTCTCACCGGAGAGAATTTCCACCTCGCTCAACGCGAAAAACGCCGGGTATTCATCGAAGACCTTCCACAACTCCGTGGCCACCACCCTGACGTAGCGCGCCCGGGTGGGAGTGAAGGCTAACAAAACCGGATTGTGACCCGGATTTCCCGCATCCCGCGTCGCCACGGTTGTCCATTTGGCCGGATCATTGGCTTCGCCGGTTTCGGAAACCGAGATTTCCAGTTTCCTGGGAAAGCCAAACCCGCTCGGCAAATCCGAGGTCGGCCGCTTGGATGGCACCAGCCGCACCGCGTCCAACAACGCCGACTCCCCCAGATCCACCGCCAACAGCGTCGTCTGGTCCGCCCGCTCCCGCCCTTCGGAAATCCAACCGATATTGCCGTGCGCCGCCGCCGGCGTCTCCGGCAAACCCAGCGGTGTTTGGCCATCGACCAGAAACGCCGCATTCCAATGCCACGGTGCCGACGGAGTCTGGCCGCCAAGACTCCGCACCTCGCCGCCCAAAGCCACATTGCGCACCCCGGAAAATGCCAGCATCTCGGCCCACGCGTGCACAAACCCGCCCTCGCCCTCCTGATCCGGAATCAAGCCCTTCGCGGAAACCCTCAACCCGGCCGCCAACACCGGCGGCGAAATTTCGTAAACAAACGGATGCCCCCCGCGCACCGGATCCTTGCCCGTCCGGCTCTCGCTGGCGACGCGGCGGATCACCTCGCCCGTCTCATCGATCAGCTCCAGCGTGAACGAATCCGGCAAGCCATACTGCGCATCCAGGCCCTTCGCGTCGTAGCGCCGCGCCGGGACCAAGGCCACCCGATCCACCACCGCTCCCTCCGCCCAACCCACCTCCACCCCGAAAACCGCCCCCGCGGCTGGCGAGGCTGACGCATAAATGCCCGCATAACCGCCGGTGCCGCCTTGATCATCGATCGGGATGCCTGGCAGTTTTTCCAACTTCGGAGACAGCGCCTTCAGCTCCGTTTGGATTTCCCGCCAGCGCCCGGAAAAACTTTCGGCCAAGCGTTGTTCCCAGCCCACCTCCACCACCTCCGCCCCATGGACGCCCAAAAGCCCGAGCGCAAAAACACCAATGAATCCGGAAATGCAGCTCATGTGACACGAACGCTAGCGCAGCCGGGCCATGGATGGGAATCCCGATTTTGCCAAAGTCCCCACTCCCCCACTCCCCCACTCCCCCACTCTCCCACTCTCCCACTCTCCCACTCTCCCACTCTCCCACTCTCCCACTCTCCCACTCTCCCACTCTCCCACTCTCCCACTCTCCCACTCTCTTCGTCCCAACCGGACGGCTCATCAAAGCCCGGCACGCAGTGCCGGGTCGGGATTCCTGGGAATCTTCGCGTCCTGAAGGGACGCCTCATGCGGGGGAGGCCCCTCTTCACCCGCCCGCAACCAGGAAGTCACCGAAGGCGGCGGGCTCGGGTCCGCGCCCTTCTCCGACTTCTGCTGAACCCGCGCCGCGAATGCCAACTCGACATCGATGCTCGGCAGCTGATTGACTTCCCAAACCACCTTCGCGGCCGCGAGGAAAGACCCCTGCTCATATAACAGGTGGGCGGGACGGTTGCGTATCTCCCAGCGGTTCCGTTCGTCGGTGGCTGGCGGAATGGATTGCGGGTTCCATCCCCCGGTGCTGCATTTTCAGCAAGTCCGGGAGGGTGGATGATTTTGGGTTGGTGTGGCTGGCGTATCTGGACTAGGGTCCACACCCCTAAGGGAAATTTATGGCGATACAAGGTGAAGAACTGGCTCTGGCTTGCGCGAAAGCGGCAGACGATATCAAGGCGGAAAACATCCGGGTGTGGGACATGCGCGGGGTTTCAAACCTCACGGATTACATGATTGTTTGCTCGGGCACTTCGATGCCGCAGTTGCGGGCGATTTTGCGCGATGTGGCGGGCGATGTGGAGGAGCAACACGGGGTGAAACCGGTCAACAGCGAGGGCAAGGCGGACACCCGCTGGGTGGTGCTCGATTACATCGATGTGATGGTCCACGTGATGGATCAGGAACTCCGGGATTACTATGGCCTCGAGGAGCTGTGGAAGGACGCCAAGGAGGTGACCTGGCAATCGGCGGGCTGAGGATTTAGGGAATAAACCGCGGTTCACTCGCTCCCACGATTGCCGATGAGTGAATTTGCAGATCTGGTGGATGCCCATTACCAAGCGTTGTTTCGCTTCGGGATGTCGCTGACGCGTGATGTGGACCGGGCCTCGGATCTGGTGCAGGAGACTTTCTGCATCTGGGCGGCCAAGGGGCACCAGCTGAACGACCGCTCGAAGGCGAAAACCTGGCTGTTCACGACGCTTCACCGCGAGTTTTTGAACCAACGGCGGCGGGCGGCGAAGTTTTCTGACGAGCCGCTGGACGAGGAGGCGGCTGCGGCGGTGGAGGATTCGCAGGACAATGCGGAGCGGCAGATGGACGGGCAGCGGGCGCTGGAAGTGTTAGGATCCCTGGAGGAAACCTACCGGGCACCGCTGGCTTTGTTTTATCTCCAGCAGCACAGTTACAAGGAAATCGCGGAGATTCTGGATGTGCCGATCGGCACGGTGATGTCGCGGCTTTCGCGGGGGAAAGAAATGCTGAGGCGGCGGATGACCAGCGAGCCATCGAGCGCGCCGAAGAATATTTTACAACTCGAAAAAGAAGGGATGCACCGCCATGGATAAGGACCAAGCCCGCTTTATTTTGCGCAGCTTCCGGCCGGATGGCGCGGACGTGAATGATCAGGATTTCGCCGAGGCACTGGCGTTGGCGCTGGAAAACCGCGAGCTGGGTGAGTGGCTGGCGAGCGAGCGGGCGTTTGACGCGGCTTTTGCGAAAGCACTGGGCGCGGTGGACCTGCCGGCAAATTTGCGGGAGGATATCATCGCCTGCCTCGCCGGTGAGCGTGGCGATTTTCCGCAAGCGGAGGATCCCACCGACTCGCTTTTGATCGGGGCGTTTGCCTCGATTCAGCCACCAGCGGCGTTGCGGGATGAACTGATCACCGCGATGGAGCGGACGGCGGCGGGGCCGCGGAGCGAAAGTTCGTTCTGGCGGCGTGCGGGGATTCCACTTGCGGCTGCGGCCGGGATTGCGCTGGCATTTGTGTTCACAAGGCAAGGTGGACCTGCGGGTGCGGCCACCGTCGCCGGCGGCCAGGTCCGGAGCGAGGTGGTGCAGGCGAGTTTTATCCGGACGTTTGAATCGTCGTCATTTGATCTCGAAGTGAAACAGGACGACCCCGAGGTGTTGGTCCGGCATTTGAGGGCGCGCAAGCTGCCTTGCCCGGGATGCCTGCCGCCGGGACTTGAGCGGGCGAAAAGCATCGGTTGCCGCGAGTTGGTGATCGATGGCAAGCGCGGATCGGTGATGTGTTTCAATCTTGGCGAGGATGGCATTGTCCACCTGATGGTTTTCAGGCGTGAGGATTTGCAGGGGGAATTTCCGGGATTGGAAAGCCCGCGCCTGATTCAGGAGGCAGGCTGGGCGTCGGCGCAGTGGCAGACGGACCGCAAGGTGTTCATTCTGCTGGGTAAAACGCCGATGGAGACGCTGGCCAATTTGCTCTAATCCGCCGCGCTGCCGGCCATGGCCATGCGGGCGGAGGCGGCGCGATAAAGGCGGAGTTTCCCGTAGCTGATCCGGCCTTCGAGTTGGTCGAAAACCGGCTTGAGCGAGACTTCGTCGTAGCCATCGAGCGCGGTCTTCATTTCCCGCTCTTCGGCGGCGCTGTAAAACGCGCGGGGATCGAAATGTTCGCCGAGTTCGATGGCTTGGGCGAGGTGGTTTTCGATGGTGGACTCTGCCAACCCGCGGGTGGTGGCGATTTCGGCGATGGATTTCCCGGCGCGCCAGAAGGCGAGGGTGGCCTGGGCAGTGTCGTTGAGGCCATCGGTGGATTTGGATCTTGGCGCTTGATAGCTGGTGGGCGCGGAGGGCAAGGGGGCGAAGTCCTGCGGCGGGTGGTTTTGCAACCAAGCGTCGATGGTCGCGAGAAACACCTCGCCGTAATCCTCGAGTTTTTTCTCGCCCACGCCGGGGATGCGCAGCAAGGCCTCGCCGGTGCGCGGGTAGTCGCGGCAGAAGTGGCGGATCGTGACGTCGGAAAACACCACGTAGGGCGGCAGGTTTTTCGCGTCA
>JBIPND010000120.1:0-7312 GCA_044374015.1 Luteolibacter sp.
TCATCGCCAGAACCATCAAGCCGATGCTCGCCAGATAGAACGGAATTCCCAACCAGCGAATCCACCGGTAGTCGATCAAGGCCATCATGAAATACACCACGCTGCCGATCACGATCCAGGTTTTCTGGGAATTGGCATAATAGGCACCCGGCGTGCCGAAGCGGTCGAGAATCTCTTTGGAAACCGACAAATGCCTGGCCGCGCTCTCGATCATGAAAACGCCGAAGATCAGGAGCCCGTACATCACCAGCACGAGCACCCAGTTCATCCCCAGTATTTTCCTTAAAAACGGCGTCATGACAGACTCGTGGGCGACGATACGCCGCCGATCCGCCATGGCAAGGCGGGTCTGAAAATTCCTTAAATCCTGATATTTTCAGCGCCCACCCGCCGGCTGGGCCGCTCCCTCTCATTTCGCTGAACCTCAAAGCCGTAGACCGACCAGGACGGCACGCCCAACAGTTTTTGATTTCAATCTAGCAAATTTTCGACTAGTAGCTCGACCGATTTCCGAGGGTCATGAGAGCCTCGGAAGATCCGGTTACATTCAAATTCGACAACAGATGAAAAAGTACACTGCTGAGTTTATCGGGACATTCTGGCTGGTTCTGGGCGGGTGCGGCAGCGCCGTATTGGCGGCCGCCTTTCCTGACGTTGGGATCGGGCTGCTCGGGGTTTCCCTAGCATTCGGCCTCACCGTGTTGACCATGGCGTTTTCGATCGGCCACATCTCCGGCTGCCACTTGAACCCCGCGGTTTCGGTCGGCTTGTGGGCATGCGGACGATTTCAAGCCAAGGAATTGCCACCCTACATCATCGCCCAGGTTCTCGGCGGAATTGCCGGAGCCGGGGTGCTTTACCTGATCGCAAGTGGCAAGACCGACTTTGACGCAGCCGCAGGATTTGCAGCCAACGGGTTTGGCGAGCTGTCGCCGGGCAAATACACCCTGGTCGCCGCGCTGGTGACGGAAGTGGTGATGACCGCCTTTTTCCTGATCGTCATTCTGGGAGCCACCGACGGCCGCGCGCCGAAAGGACTTGCGCCGGTGGCCATCGGTCTTGCCCTCACGCTCATCCACCTGATCAGCATCCCGATCACCAACACCTCGGTCAACCCGGCGCGCAGCACCGGTGCGGCCTTGTTTCAAGGTGGTCTTGCCATGCAGCAACTGTGGCTGTTCTGGATCGCTCCCGTCATTGGAGCCGTTATCGGAGCTGCGATCTACCGCTTCATCGGCAGCGAGGAAAAACCAGCCTCGGCCTGACACCAGCCGTAATTTTTCCGGTGGCGCTGATCTGGGTTGCCAGCATCAAACCCGACGCCATCTTCACCCCATGAGTTTCAAAATTTCATGGGTCGGATTGTGGTTGATGATGAGCGTCGGCAGCCATGCGGAAATCAGTGTCGAGTTGGTGGCCAAGGGCTTCGAGCGCCCGGTCTGGGCCGGCACCCCCAAAGGAGTCACCGACAAGCTGTGGGTGATGGAGCAGGCGGGACGCGTCTGGATCGTCGATAAACAAACCGGCGAGCGCGCAAGCGAGCCTTTCCTCGATATCCGCAAGCAGGTGAGCCGCAAAGGCAACGAGGAAGGATTGTTAGGAATGGCCTTCGCCCCGGACTTCGCGACGAGCGGGCGGTTCTATGTGAATTTCAGCGACACCAAGCAACAGACCCGGATTGCCCGATTCACCTCGACCGATCGCCTCACCACCGCGCCAACCTCGGAAGAGGTGCTCCTGCGGTTTGCCCAGCCCCACCGCAATCACAACGGCGGCTGGCTGGATTTCGGGCCCGACGGCATGCTTTACATCGGAACGGGCGATGGAGGATCCGGCAACGATCCCGACAACCGGGCTCAGAACCTCAACGAGCTGCTCGGAAAAATGCTGCGCATCGATGTGTCACCGCCAACCGCCTATCAGATCCCCAAGGACAATCCATTCGTCGGAAAGAAAGGTGCCAAGCCTGAGATCTGGGCTTACGGTTTGAGAAATCCGTGGCGCTGCTCGTTCGACCGCACGACCGGCGATTTGTGGATTGGCGACGTCGGCCAAAACCATTGGGAAGAGGTGAGTTTCATGCCCAAGGGCGAGGGAGCCGGCGCCAATTACGGCTGGCGGCTTCGTGAAGGAGCGGTCGCCACCCCAGCCAAAAAGGTCGGCGGGGCCAAACCCAAAGGGGTGGTCGACCCGGTGTATGTTTACCGACACGGAAACTCGGGTGACCAGGGATTGTCGGTGACCGGTGGTTACGTTTACCGCGGCCCGATTGAGGAACTGCGGGGACGCTATGTGTTTGCGGACTATCAGAACCCGCGAATCTGGTCATTCGTGCTCAAAAATGGCAAGGCGGCCGATTTCAAGGACCACACCCAGGCGTTGCAGCCCAGCGGAGGCCGCATCAATTTGATCGCTTCGTTTGCGGAGGACGACGCGGGAAATCTCTACATCATCGATCATACCGGTCCGATCTATCGAATTGTCGAACCCTGAGCGGTCATGCGGTGCCGGGCAGATCACCGGCTTCCGCCAGATCCTGGATCATCGGACGCAACCGGCGGTGATCGCCATCCAACCGTGGATCCTCACCCAAAACCTTCTCTGCCAGGGTACGAGCCGCCACCAACAAGGAGGTGTCTGCCAGGAAATCGGTGAAGCGGAGAGCGGACAAGCCGCTTTGCACGGTCCCCATGACGTCCCCCGGCCCCCGCAACCGGAGGTCGGCTTCGGCGATTTCAAAGCCATCGGATGTTTGCTCGAGCACCTTGAGTTTTTCCATCGATTCCAGGCTCTTACCGTCAGTTAGAAGAATGCAGTAGCCTTTGTGCCCGCCCCGGCCGATGCGGCCGCGGAGTTGGTGAAGCTGGGCGAGTCCGAAGCGCTCGGCATGATGAAGGATCATCACGCTGGCGTTGGGCACGTCCACACCGACTTCGATCACGGTGGTGGAAACCAGCGCTCCGATCTCGCCTTCACGGAAACGCCGCATCACCTGTTCCTTGTCCTCGGGTTTGAGTTTCCCA
The DNA here is from genome assembly GCA_044374015.1 of Luteolibacter sp. Lineage (GTDB taxonomy): Bacteria > Verrucomicrobiota > Verrucomicrobiia > Verrucomicrobiales > Akkermansiaceae > Luteolibacter. Next base: position 3,024 of record JBIPND010000120.1, read on the forward strand.
TGGATCATGCCCACCTGATGCGGGGACAGGCGCTTTTTCCATTTTTCGAATGCTTCGGTGGCGGACTCCACCTTGAGGGTTTCGCTTTCCTCCACGAGCGGATAGACCAGATAGGCCTGCCGCCCCTGGACGAGTTGTTGTTTGACGAACTTGGTCACGTCGGACTGTTTTGCCGAAGTCCGCAGCGCGGTGGTGATCTTGGCGCGCCCCGCCGGTTTTTCGTCGAGCAGGGAGACATCCAGATCGCCATACACCGTCATCGTTAGAGTCCGCGGAATCGGGGTGGCGGTCATGACAAGCACGTCCGGCATGATTCCCTGGCGGATAAGCGAGGCCCGCTGCGCCACGCCGAATTTGTGCTGCTCGTCGATGACGATCAGACCGAGATCCTTGAAGGAAACCGAATCGTATAGCAGCGCGTGGGTGCCAATGATGATCTGCACATCCCCATCGGTTTCATGATGGTTTTCTTCGCCGCGGTTTCCAGTGCGCAGGGCAATCCGGATCCCAAGCGGTTCCAGCCAGCGGCAGAAGGTCAGGTAGTGCTGCTCTGCAAGGATCTGCGTCGGGGCCATCAACGCGGCCTGGGCGTTCGAATCAATCGCAAGCAACATCGCCGCCATCGCCACAAACGTTTTTCCCGAGCCCACGTCCCCTTGCAGCAGCCGGTGCATCGGGCGGGTGGAACGCATGTCCGCGGCGATTTCCTTGATCGAGCGCTTCTGCGCGCCAGTTAGATCGAATGGCAGGCTTTCGTAAAACCGTTTGAGGGAAGTGGTGCGCTTCCCCAGCACGCGGCCGTTCTGCTCGCCATGGCGGCATCTGCGCCAAACCACATTGAGCTGAAGGGCGAAGAACTCCTCCAACGCAAACCGCCGGCGCGCGGCCTGCGCGGCCTCCATGGAATCCGGAAAATGCACGTGATTCAAGGCCTGCTCCCGCGGCATCGAAGGCTCCACATCGTAAGGATGAGCCAGGGTTTCCGGGTCGGTTTGCAGCAACAGCAGATGAATGATTTCCCTGAGCCGCCGCTGGGCGAGTCCCGGGATGTTTTTGTAAATTGGAACGATCCGCTCCACATGGATCGACATTTCATCATCGCCTTCCCGCAGGATTTCGAACTCCGGGTGGTCGATGATGAGTCGGCCGTTCAGCTCCTTGACCTTGCCGTAAACGATCAGGTCCTGCCCGGTGGCCACGAGTTTCTGGATGAACGGCATGTTGAACCAGCGGCAGGTCACCTTGCCGGAGCCAAACACCCCGCCGGAGCCGTCCATCACGATCGCTTCGTAAAACCGCCGCCCCGGCCCGAATTGGCGGAGTGAGGCGTCGATCACGCCACCCCGCAGGCAAACCGCGGTCGGGGTCGCCTGGTTGGGAAAAGCATCGAAGCGCCTGCGGTCTTCGTAGCGCTTCGGCAGGTGATCGAGCACTTGGGCCGGCATGAGAAATCCAGCCGCCGCGAGTGCCTCCACCTCCTTGGGGGCAAGCAGCGGCAGCGACGCCAGAACCTGATGGGCGGAAACCATTTTTCGCCGGAGGGACCCTAACCGGGTGGGAGGGAAGCCAGTTTTTGCAAATAGGCGTAACTGAAAATCCCGGTCGAGTGACCGTCACCCCAGAATGGCTGGATCGCATAACCGCCGACCTGTTCGAACTTCAACAGCTCAAAAGCGCGCGGCCCGTGTTCGACATGCGGCCGCAGCACCCGGCCCAAGGCATCGGGCTCCCCTTGGCAAGCGGCACACGGACAGGATCGCCGCAACATGGGAAGCGGCAGATAGGCCTCGAACCCATCGGCGAAAGAAAGCGCCAATTCGTCGCCAATCACCGCCGCTTGCGTTAGAACCAAAGTCATGGGCGGAATTTGCTCCTATCCGAGTTCTCCGTCCACCCGATACGCGCGCTTGCCGAAAATAGCCGATCCGACGCGCACGTGCGTGGCCCCTTCCTCGACGGCCACTTCGTAATCGCCGCTCATCCCCATGCTCAAAGAGGGCAACGCCACGTCGAAATCCCGCTGCAGGGCATCGCGCAACTCCCTGAGCATCACAAACCACGGCCGCGCGGCTTCCGCCCCCGCCCCGGCCGGCGGGATGCACATCAGGCCCATGATTTCCAACCGCTCGAGATCGAGCAATTGCGGCATTTCCTCCCGCAATTGCTCAGGTTCGAAGCCACCTTTTGACGCTTCGCCACCGACATTGACCTGCAGGAAAACTTTCGGATAGAGTCCGGTTTCTTTTGCAACCTCATTGGTGAAAGCGGCCAAGCGGAGCGAATCGATCCCGTGCAGCACCTCGAAGTGCGGCAACAGCTTGCGGATTTTGTTGCGCTGGATTCCGCCGATGAAATGCCAGTGGAGATTGCCCGGCAACAAGCCGATCTTCGACTCCGCCTCCTGAAGTTTGCTTTCCCCGAAATGGAGGTGTCCCGCCAAAACGGCTTCTCTCACGATATCCGCAGGAAACGTCTTTGAAACTGCGATGAGTTGGACCGCCGCCGGGTCCCTGCCTGTCCGCGAACAAGCCTCCGCGATGTTCCCGACGACTTCAGCGAGATGATTGGCAATCTGCGACATCAGCGGACTTCGACCGCACTTTTCAACAGGCCCGCCATGCGTGCGTTCTCGGTGAGATCAACAAGATCGTCGAGCACCGAGAGTGACTCGCGTTTGACCGGATCCAAGCCGGTGGGCCACTTCGGAGTTTGATCCAAGTCGGCGGTGTCATCCTTGGCGCGGCGCATGTAGGCACCACTTTCATCCGCTGGATCGTAGGCTTTGAGGTCGGCAGCTTTTTCGAGCTCTTCGAGGGTGACCTTGAAGAACTTCATGCTTTGTTTGTCCTCATCCGTCATCTTGGCGAAACGAATGCGGCGCTCGGCATTGCGGTCTTTTTGCTGGGTATCCGACTCCGCCAGCTCCTTCTCGCGGACCGTCTTGTTCAAGGACAGTTGATTGGCCTTCAGACGATCCTTGGCTTTCAGCACATCCTGAATGACATACGAAAAATCCTTGCTCGCATTCAGGCGCTCCTGACTGAGCTCCTTCAGCCTGGGGATGAACAACGCCTGCGGATCAAGCGGCTTGAAATCCGCCGCCGGGCGAATCCGGTCATGCGCCAGCGGGTGATCGAGAAACGCCTCTCCCACGTCCATCGCATCCATCAGACTGGGGACGATCACATTTGGCACCACCCCATCCATCTGCGTGGATGACCCCGACGGGCGATAGAATTTCTGGATCGTCACCTTCAAGTATCCCGCGCGGTTCCGCTCGGAAAACAAGGGCAACATCCGGCCGATATCCATCGGTTGCTGGACGGTTCCTTTACCAAAGGTGGATGACTCCCCGACCACCACCGCCCGGTTGAAATCCTGAAGCGCGCCTGCAAGAATCTCGCTCGCCGAAGCGCTGCTCTTATCCGTCAGCACCACCATCGGCCCCGTGTAGATCGGCTTGCCATTTTCGGAGTCTTTCACCTGCACCTGGCCAAGGGTATTTTTGACCTGCACCACCGGGCCCCGCTCCATGAAAAATCCCGTCATCCGGCGGACTTCCTCGAGAGAACCCCCGCCATTGTTGCGCAGATCCAAAACAAGACCATCGATTTTTTCCTCGATCAAACGATTCAGAATCCGTTCGACATCGACCGAGCAACGGATTTTACCCTCTTCAAAGTCGGCATAAAACGATGGCAGAGTGATCACGCCCATCCGGCGGACCGCACCCTTTTCGGTTTTCATCTCGATGACATCGCCGCTGGCCTGTTCATCCTTCATCTCGACCTTGCCGCGTTGGATGACCACGATTTTGGTTTCGCCCGGCGCAGCACCGGCAGGTTCAACCTTGAGCGCCACCGAAGTTCCTTCCTTGCCGCGGATATAGTCCACGACTTTGTCGATTTTCATGAACATGATATCCACCGTGTCCTCCGCCTTGCCGGTATTGAGCATGTTCACCGCGACGACCCGGTCATTGAGTTTCAGGGTGCCCTCGCGATCGGCGGGTCCGCCGACGACAATTCCCATGATTTTGGTGGCTCCGTCTTCCTCGCCCTGAAGAAGCGCGCCAATTCCGACGAGCTCGTTCTTCATGCCGTCCTTGAAGCGGTTCATCTCACGGAAGCTCATGTAGTCCGTATGCGGATCGTAGCTGCGCGCCACCGAGCTGAGGAAATAATTGGCGATCTCTTCCCCATCCACATCCTTCACACTGTTCAGGAAGCGCTTGTAGCGGAGGGAAACCTTCTCCTTGGGCGAGCGATCATCGCTTCCGGGATCGGCTT
>JBIPND010000121.1:0-7284 GCA_044374015.1 Luteolibacter sp.
TTCACCCTCAGGGTGAGTTCAAACACGGCTCAAGAATAATCACAAGTATCTGTTTTTGAGCTCTTTGTGTTCTTTTGCGGTCAATCCCATTCCGGTCTTTAGATTCAGAGGCTGATCGTCAGGACGGTCTCACCACGCCGTAACGTCACGGGGCGGCCGGATCGTATGGCCCGTCCGCCACCGGCGCGCCGAAATCCGGGGAGCCGTCGACCTTCCACCTGATGACCTGGGCGCGGGTGGCGCGGTCGGGATTGTGAAGGGGTTCGCCGTTGATTTTCTCGTAGCTGCGGGCGTGGTAGACCATGATGTCGGTCTTACCGTCGGGCGAAGTGGTGAAGCTATTGTGGCCCGGGCCGAACTGGCTGGTCGCGGGGTTGCTTTTAAAGACAGGCTCCGGGGATTTTTTCCACGATGCCGGATCGAGCAGGTCTGCGTTTTCATCCGCCGTGAGCAGACCGAGGCAGTAGTTCGCATCCGTGGCGCTGGCGGAGTAGGTTAAAAAGAGGCGGCCATTGCGGTGGATGAGGATCGGAGCTTCGTTCACGTGGTAGCCGATCCGCTCCCATGGCAAGTCCGGGCGGGTGATCATGGCCTGCTTGCCGCGAATCGTCCACGGGTTTTTCATTTCCGCTATGAAGACACTGGTCCCCTTCTCTTCCGGCACGCTTTGCGCCCACACGAAATATCGGGTTCCCTCGTGAACGAAGGTGTTGCCGTCCAATGCAAAGGACTCCCAGTTCATCGTTACCTCACCTTTTTCCTCCCACTTTCCTTCAAAGGGATTCGGAGAAGGGTTCTCCAGCACATACATCCGGATGTCCCAAACCGCCTCCGCCTTGCCAGCGGCGAAATAGATATACCATTTGCCGTCGATGAAATGAATCTCCGGCGCCCAGATGTGGTGGCTCATCGGGCCCTTGTCATGTTTTTCCCAGATGACCTCCGCCTTCGCCGTGCCCAGCCCGCCCAGCGATTTGGCGCGACGGAGCTCGATGCGGTCATACTCCGGAACGGTCGATGTTAGATAATAGGATCCATCCGAGTGAAGCATGACATGCGGGTCCGCACGCTGGGGCAGGATCGGATTGGTCCATCCGGATTCGGCGGCCGGCATCGCGGAGCAGGCGAGCCACATTGAGGCGAAAATGGCTTTCATGGTCTCGGCAACGGGGCTGCGGGAAAGGCTTCGAAAACATCCACCGGCAGGATCGCGCCGTTGGCGTCGAAGCGCATCGGCGAAATGCAGGTCTCACGGTTGTAGCCGTTGCCATCGGGAATGCGGAACCGGTGATAGACGATCGCCCAATCGTCGCTGCCGGGGATTTGCAGAATCGAATGATGGCCGGCTCCCTTGACCACGCCCTTTTGCTGGAGGATCGGGTTGATTTCGGCCTTCTTGTAAGGTCCAAGCGGTGAATCCGCCGTGGCATAGGCAACCGAATAGCGTGGATCCCGGGTGTCGTATTCCGACCAACTGAGATAATACACCCCCTTGCGTTTGTGAACGAAGGTCCCCTCGTTGTAACCGGGCGGAGTGATATCTTTCACCTTTGCGGGATCAAATGAGATCATGTCTTCATTGAGCATCACCGCCATGCATCTTCCCTGGCCGAAATACAGGTAGGCGGACCCGTCATCATCGATGAAAACCATCGGATCGATCGACTGGACGCCTTTGAATTCTCCCTTCGCCACCATCGGCTTGCCGAGGGGATCCTTGAAGGGGCCGGTCGGTTTGTCCGCCACAGCCACCCCCACGCTCTGCCCCGCCGAGTAATAGTAGTAATACTTTCCTTTCGCAGCGGCGATGGCTGGAGCCCATGCGCGGGCATCCACCCACTTCAGGTCGCGGGGAAGGTCGAGGATGACGCCCTCGTCTTTCCATGCCTTTAAGTCCCGCGATGACCACGCGCTGAAACTCGTGTTCATCCAACCTTCGTTGCCATCCGTGGTAGGGTAGATGTAATAGGTATCTCCAAAAACGGCAATGTGCGGGTCCGCATTCAAGCCCGGAAGGACCGCAGGTGGCGGAGAGGCCGTGGCGTCCGCCGCCGCATCCGCCGGAATCGCACTGGACACCGGGGAAACCACCGCAATTTCAGCAGCGAGCCCGAGTGGGAGCAGCGACAGCAGGGCGAGGAGGTTTGATTTCATCGGCGTGGATCCTAGCGGGTGTCGAAGCGGGATTCATTGTTTGAATGGAATCCGCCTGCTTTTCAGTAAAATACGGAGAGTTGTCAGGCAGCTTGCGGATCATGGAAACCCGCCTTCCGCGGCCTGGATGCGCCAGAAGCGTCTCGGGCCGGTTCCTCCCTCAGTGTGGGTGAAGGTCAAGGGTGCACCGGTCCCGACCTGGGTATCGACGATCTGCCAGTCCACGAAGTCGGTGGTGGACCAGAGGCGGTAGGAATAACTCGGCTCGGATGGCATCGTGAGCACGGCATCCGTGCCATTCGGAGCAAAACCGAGACCGGGCTGGGATGGTCCGGCAAAATAGGCGGCGGCATCCCATTCGAGCACAGAGATGCGTGAGGCGAGGTTGCTCGGCGCGGTATAGCCCAGCCCCCCGGAAGCCTGATAGAGGAAATGGAGCTGGCGTTTCGCATCCCATAACTCGTTATCGATGACCGGCTCGTAGTTGCCTAAATTCCCCGTCGTGAGATCGAACTGGATCCACACCAACCGCTCGGGATCGTCCGCCTTCGGCAAGCTGTGGACGATGGTGATGCCATTGGATTCCGCATTGTCGCGGTAGGCTACGATGATGCGGTCTTCATTGTCGGTGACGACGATGGGCCGGCCGAGATGGCGGACAGCGGACTCGTTTTGTTTCGTGCCGATCGGATCGTTCACCCGCTGGGAAACCTGGCGGACTTCCCACGAATCGTCGGCGGTGGACGGAGTGCCATGGTCGTCGCGGAAAACGACCATGTATTGGCGGCGGAAATCGCCTTGGGCGGTGCCGGGCGCCCACCAGGTGCAGGTGACGGGATTGTCGTTGGCATCCAGGCACATGCTCGCCTGATTGATAAGACTCGATCCTTCGGGAATGTTCACGATGTGTTCCGCGGCGGTGGCCGGGTTACCGTTTTCGCCATTGCGGGAAATCGGCAGCGCGTAAGGCGTGCCGTCGAAGCGGTTCCAGGTGAGGCCGCCGTCTGGCGAGCGGCCAAAGGCGAGCATGTTGTTCGTCTGATAGCCATCCTCGCCGGCCGGTGAGTCGCCGCCGACCGGTTCGTAGCGCCAGCACCAGGTGAGGACGAGATCGTTTCCTTCCGGTCCGCCGAGCTGGGGCATGTTGGGATAGGGGTTGTAGTTCGGCGTCCAGCCGGTGCCCTTGATAAAGGGGCTCTGCGTGCCGGGGCTGCCATGCACGTTTGCCCAGACGCCGGTTTCCAGATCATAGCGGTTGATATAGACATCGCCGTTTCCGGAGGCGACCTCGCGGAAGAGATAGATCAAATCACCGTCCGGAAGGCGCAGGAACTGTGGATAGGTGACGGTGTCTTCGGTGTCGGTCATTGTGACATCCGGGCCAAGCGTGATCGGACCCTCACCGGTCACCGGTGTGGTGGATTTCGCATAGTGGAATTCATCGCCGTGCATGCCCCACGAAAGGTGCATGAATCCGTCGCCATCGATGCCGAAGCTGATCACGTCGTGACCGTCGGTGATGTCGTTGGCAGTGTAGGTGGGATGTTTGAAAATCTGCCATTGCGAGCTGCCAAGCGTGCGGCGGCCGATCCATAGCCTGTTGTTATAGGTTGCGGATGGATCGAACTGATGGCGGCCATACCAGGTCATGAACTGCTGGTTGCCGAAAGTCTGGAGCGACGAGCGGACGAAGGCCACCGAGTTGATGGCGGAGGTTCCAGCGTAGCCGAACTCGCTGGTGGAAGGGTTCCCATCATCGACGGGGACGAGTTTCACCGCAGTGCCTGCCGGGCGGGACGATGCATCGGCCGGGTGGGTGGCGGCATCCTGTTCCTGAAGGTTGGAAAAGCGGTCACCGTCGGGATCATCCCCGGCGTTGTGATCGAGATGGCCGAAATGTTGCTGTTCCCAGGCATCGGCGAGTCCGTCGCCATCCGCATCCGTGGAGTTGGATGCGGCATTGACGGGCGAGGAGCCGTTTCCATATTCGGCGGCGTTGGATTGACCGTCGTTGTCGGGATCGCCGCCGCCTGATTGCGCGAGCGATCCGAAATTGGCGATCTCCCACGCGTCGGGCAAGCCGTCGCCGTCGCTATCGGTCTGGCCGATGGGAATGACAAACATTTCGCCGCTCAGTTCGGAGAATTGATAGATGCCGGAGGGGTCGGTCCAGAGACCGTTCGTTTGGGTCCATCCTGGGACGGAAAACGAATTTCCGAAGGTGACGGTGGCGAGGTTTTGTTGGTCGACGAGCACCCATCGGTCGCCCTGCGCCGAACTTGCGGAGGCGAGATCGATATTGAAGGCACCATCGAAGCTAACGGAGCCGGTTCCGGTGATGGTGTTGTTCGTGCCATTGTCTCCGATGCCGAAAGCATAAGTGCTGGAACTGGAGAAGGAGACGAGTGACGAGGCGTTCGCGGTGGTGATGGATAGAGCGCCGGTGAGATTGCAGGCGGAATGGATGACAAGCGAGTGGGCGACTCCCGAAGCGCCCGCTGCGAGCGTCAGTGCGCCGCTTCCGCTGATGGGCGCGAGGATGATGAAATCCGCCTGATCCGCCTGGATGGTGGAACCGGGGCCGCTGACGGTGATGGTGCCATCCAGCACCATGGTCTGGGTGTGGCTGGTTCCCGCGCGAATCAAGCCGCCCTTTAGCAGCAGCGTGGGAATGGTATAAGTCTGAGTGGCGGCGGTGCCCTTGTGCATCAGGATTCCGCCGACCGCGAGAGTGAGTGAATCGCCCATGAAAGTGAGGTCGGAAGCGTTGAATGGGGTGCGCAGGAGATGGGAGACACGGTAATCGAAGCCGGGGGCGGGCGCGGCGTTGTTCGACCAGTTTCCAGCGGAATCGAACGAGCTGGCGTTGAGCGCGTCGCCGGCGTTGAGCAGCACGGTGGCGGAGGGCGCGAAGATGAAGCCCGAAGCGCCGCGGGCGATGTTGCTGATGCGGATTTCATCGATCCGTCCGTTGAGGGTTTCGCTGGAAATATCGCGGTTTTCGTTTCCAAAAACGAGGGGACCTTCGAGCGTGCCACCGCCGGTGATGGCGAGCGCCTGAGCGCCACCGATGGCATTAGCCGCCGCGACTTCTGCGTCCAGACGGGTCCAATAGAAGCGCGCGGTGGTGCCATCGTAGGTGAACGCGGCGTGGAACCACGCGCCGGTGGCGAAGGCGTGCGCACCGGAATTCGGGATGGGGGCGAGGCGCTGGCTGCCGGTGCCGATGAGGTTGAATTCGAGCTGCTGGCCCGTCGCGCCGCCAGTGACGATGCGGAACTGGAAGCCGCGCGTTGCTGCGGAGGAATCCGTGGCAACGATATGCCGCGCGCCGGTGGTGCTGGCCGGGGAGACCAACGCCTCAAGCGTGAAGGGCGACGATCCGCCGATGCCGAGCGAGGAGAGCGCGATGCGGTCCGGGCTGGGCGTGCCGTTCAGATCGGCCTGATAGACTCCCGAGGCGTCGGCATCGTAGCCGATGAGATGGTTGGGCAGGGCGCTGAGGTTCGCGGCGTTTCCGAAGCCCGGGAATGATGCCGCGCCGGTGACTGATGTGGAAACCGGCGGGGTGGCTGAGGCGGGCGAGTTGGGTCCCACCGTGATGGCGTTTCCACCGGCGGTGCCGGCGTTGGCGACCACTGACGCGGCGGCGGGTTCGTCGAGATGATAGAGATGGATCGTATGGACATCCGGGACATAGGGGCCGGAAAGCTCCGCCCAAGAGGAGTAGGACGAAAGCAAAAGGGCAAGCAACGAGCCCGCGAATCGAGTGAGGTTCATAAGGATGAAGAAACCCCGGCTGGAACCCTGGAGTCCGGCCGGGGATGAGTGTTCGTGTGGAATGGACTGCGTCAAATCACTGGTTTGCCTGGATTCTGACAAACAGTTTGGGATTGCTGGTGAGTCCGGCGCTGAGGGTGACTTCGACAGTTTCAATTTCCCCGACGGTGCTGGTGACGGATTGGGCGGCACCGGTGTCTCTCGTCCAGCCCGTGAGGTCGGTCGAGGTCCAGACGGTGTAGGAGACGCCGGTGAGTGTGGCGGTTCTGCGGGTATAGCGGAGCTTGCCGGTGGATTTATCGAAGGGGACGATGATCGGATTCACGGACGCTGCGGAGTTGGGATCGAGGCCGAAAATGCGTTCGAAGTCATTGGTCCGCGAATCATTGTCGTCATCGCCGGTGGGGCCGCCCTCGACGCTGTTTGCGGCGGCCCAGTTTTCAAAGTCCGAGCCGCTGGCACCGAAATGGAAGGCAGTGGATGCGCGGGCGATGTCGCTAATGCGGACTTCATCGATGAGGCCTTGGAAATTGTTGGTCGCGCCCGCGCCGGAGCCGGCGTCGCGGGCTTCGTTGCCGAGGGTGATGCTACCTTTCGTGCCGACAATGTCCGCGTCCAGTTGGGCGCTGCCGATTTCGTTGGCGGCGCTGCGCGAGCCATCCATGCGCGTCCAGTAGAACTTCAAGTTGTCCGGTGTGGCTTCGCTGCCGTTGTAGGTGACGGCAATGTGGTACCATCCGCTCTGGGCCGCTGCGTCCGGCTCGGCGGCGATGGGGACGGCGGCGTTAATCTGTTGCACGCCACCGCCGATTTTGACGAATTGGATTTCCGGTGTGGTTCCGCCGAGGGCAAGTTCAGTCGCCCCGATCGGAACGAAGCGGAATTGCCAGAGACGATCCAACTCACCTTCGGAAGTAACGATCTGCATCGGCGTGACACTCGCAGGGGCGATGGTCGGATCGAAATCCAGGCGGACGACGGCCTCGAAGGTGAACGCGCCATCCGCGCCGGCATAGACCAGGGGATCGACGGAATCCGCGTCCCCTACGGCGAGGGGCTTGGCCGCGAGGATGGCTCCGGTGGTGGTGCCACGGTTAGCGGTGGTGTCGAGTGCCGTGCTGAAACCCGGCAGCGATGGCTGCCAGAGCGTGGCTCCATTGGCAAGCGACTCGAGGGCGACTGGCGAGGTGCCGGCATCGGCGGCGGGATTCAAGGAGGTGGCTTCGAGTTCGTCGAGGTGCCAAAGGTGGAGTGTGTTCGCGTCGGCGACGTAGGGTTGCAACTCTTCGTTGATGTCGAGGATCGCGTTTCCGTCGGTGTCGGCTGGTGTGGATGCGGCGTTGTCGGGAT
>JBIPND010000122.1:0-7279 GCA_044374015.1 Luteolibacter sp.
GTTCTTTTAGTTGGATTTGTTTATCAAGTCTTTCGAGGTCGCCAGAGCAATGACGCGGCCTTGGTCGCCGACGGCGTTGTAGAAATGATAGACCACGCCGTCGTGCTTCACGATCCACGGCTTGTGGGCAAAGGTCTTGTCCCAAGGCTCTGACGACTGAACGAGATCCGGGCCGGTCCATTTCGTCCAATTCACCAGATCGGTCGAACAGGCAAAGGTATCGAATGCGCCAGGCCGATAGAACGCGCCGAAGTAGAACATCACCCAGAGATCGCCGATTTTCACCACCTGCGGATCGCCGGTGATGCCGTTTTGCTTGTCTTCGCCATTGGCCACGACGGAATCCTTGCCGTAGCGCTTCCAGTGGACCATGTCGTCGGAGACGGCCATGCCGATCTTCTCATAGCTGCCTTTGATTTTGCCGTTGTAAAACATCACGAATGGCGACCCGAGCGTCTTGGCTTTGTCCCAGATGATGTTGCTCTTGTAGAGCGTCACCTTCTCGAAGGGGCGGACATCGGGTTGGTCGCGGTGCAGCACCGGGTTTTCCGCGAGGGGCGTCCATTCGCGCGCTTCGGTGGGGGTTTTTGTCCAAGCCAGGCCGATCGCGAGCGGATCGGTCTCGTAACCTTGGAGCGCCCCGCCGAGGTAGGACATCCAATACTTGCCGTCGTAGGTCTCCAACTCATTGCTCCCGCCCCAAGTCGTATCGCACAGCGCGAGGTAGCCGGCGCGTTGCCAGCGGTCCCAGCCTTCTTTCGGGAAGCTCAGAATCTTTCCCAGTTTTTTCCACTTCAAAAGATCGGCACTCCGGGCGAGGCAGGTCTCGTAGCCGACTTCCTTGGTGATGGTGATATAGACCATATACCACTGGCCATCCTTCCGGAAGACGCTTGGGGAATCGACAAACTGGTTCGCTTCTCCGCGAATGACGACGCCATACTTGAAGGGCGTTTTGACCTCGTCATAAACTTGCTGCATTCGCTCTTGGGGAATAGCGGGCGCTGGCGAGGCATTTTCCGCGTGGAGTGTGACCGACGGCACACAGAGCGCCGTGGCGAGTGGGAGCAGTGTTTTTTTTGATTTCATAGCTTGGCGCGGAACTGCTGCTTATTTTTTAGCGGACGGAAAAATAGCTTGGATCGTCTCGAACCATGTTTGAGCCATGCGGTCGTAGGCGGTGGCGTTTTCTCATGGCCGACTCATTTGCTGCTACCAACTTCAATCGAAACCGTTTCGGTCGTGGACAAGGGCAGCCAGAGCACAAGCGCGTATGATCCGTCCGTGTCCACCTCGATGCCTGACCGATAATCGACGCCTTGCGTTTTGGCCTGACCGTTGATTTTCAAAGTCACGCTGCTGTCCGGGCTGCCCCAATTGGCGATGATGATCGCGGGATTTTCCAGCGGCTGTTCCTTGCTGGCGCGCAGCGTGAAGGCGATGGGCCCGGTGGTCTTCGCGAAATTGAAGGCGCGTTCCCGTTTCTCGTAGCCGCGGGAATCGCAGCCGTTCGTATCCGTGACGGCGGGTGCGAAGTTCCAAGAACGGTTCAAGGAGGTCAGTTCGTCCGGCTGTTTGTCGGTCAAACCATACATGACCATCGCTTCGATGTTGTTGCCGTTGGTGTGACGCAGTTCGTGGAAGGTGGCGGGGCATGAGGACGACGGGCGATCAAAGGCCTCAACTTTCGTGCCATCGCTCGGAATGAGTTGCACGGGGTAGTGGGACCAACCGCGCCAATAGACATCTCTGTTCAGAAACGTCTCGCTTGACGCGCCGATCTCGCCGAGCTCGAACTGCTTGGTCCGGCCCTTTAAGTTGATGATCTGGAGATTCCAGTCGCCATCGCCCTTCTTGGCTTGCGGGCTTGAGCGTCCGATGGTCCTGGTCTGGCCGGATGGATTGGCCAGGGTCACCGCGTCGTTGTGCAAGACATCCTCGATGGCTTGTCCGGGGTGGCAAAGGATTTCGTTCTGGTTCAATTCAGCGTTGATTCGCTTGCGGGTGTTGTTGTGAACCAACTGGTGGCGGATGGATATGCCGTCGGGATAGATCGTCCAGTATTCGTCCGTCCAGATCCCCCGACCGCTCCGATCCAGCGCGGGCCAGCGGTAATCGATCGAGACCGAGGCGTTCCGCCAATGCACCACCGCGCGCGCATCGCTACGATGGATGATCCGCGCGTTGGAAAACCGGCAGAGCATATCGGACATTTGCTCATAGCATTGCTTCTCGTAACGCTCCGGGCCTTGATCGTTGCTCCAGTTTCCGTCACGACCGAAGCCGGTGACCAGCGACGGCAGATAACGCGTGCCGCGCCAGAACACGTAGCGCCACGGCTTGTCCGCAAACGTCACCACGATGTCCGCGAAGTCGCCCACGCGCCATAGCCCATCCCATTCCGGGCTGTAGCGTAGCTTCGTGTATTCGGCGCGGAATCCCGGCGAAACGTCCGGTCCAGCAGGCAGCACCCACGGCTTCAATGGGCGCGCCTCCGACGGCTTGAGCGCGGCGTGTTCCGTGTTCACTTCCGATGCACTCAGAGCTTTGTCGAACAACTGCACCTCATCAATCAAACCGCTGAACGCCATGGTGGTCTGGAATTGCTTGGTCACCCCGCGCTCGGAAAACTGCGGAAACTGCCGCACCGAACGAGTCATCCCGATGGCTAGGTCGGCGTTCGTCGCGTCAACGAAAGCGGACGCGTGGGTCGCGGTAGCGACCGGTTTGCCGTTCAGATAAACGACCGCAGCCGCGCCGCTCTTGGTGACAGCGGCGACATGCATCCATTCATAAAGCGGAACGCGCTCGGTCGTCACCGACTGGACAGCGTCGCCGTTGCCGATCTTGAATTCGACCTGCCCCTTGGCATTGACGCCGAGAAGATAACCTTTGTTGCCGTCCATGCGGTCCACGATTGCGGCGAGATTGAAGGGATACTCCTGAATCGCAATCCATGCGGAGACGGAAAATTCGCCGTTGAGGCTCGGGCACTGTGTCGCAGACAGCGTGACGACGCTGCTGTAAGAATCGAACGACAAACAAGTGCCGGAAACGCCCGGCCGCCAATACGCCTCTGCGCCACCGATGTCACAGGCCCTGCTGGATTGCTTTTCCGTGGTCGCGCTGCCGGCCCCCTCGTCGAAACGCCAGTGGCGGATCAAATTCTTGGTGCGCGTGGACTTCACCGGTGAGCCGGTGACCGGGCGTTCGGGAGTCTTGGAGAGTTGCGCCGGACGCAAGGCAGCTTCCCGGATGCCGTCAGGCGCGAGCTGCAAAGTCTGTTCGATCTGATTGCGCGGATCGTTCCACTCATCGAGCCGGTCGCAGCCGTTCTTCACGGTGCGGTCCACTTTGCCGTCGGCGTGGATGGTGAAGTATTCGTCCGCGTAGTCGGCATAGAACGGCGCGGGCGTGCCGGCCGCGTTGTAAGCCGCGCGGAAATCGGTGAACGACTGCTTCGTGATGTCCGGTGCGTAACGCCAGTGGACGGTGACGCTCTCGTCCGTCTGCGCGACGATGGCGGCGTTGCACGCGATGTTGTGATTGTCCGGACGCTCGTCCGGGCCATCGCCCTTGCGCGGAATCAGCCGGGTGACGGATTGTGGTTTGCCGCCGAGCGGCAGCCAGCGTGGTTGATAACCAAACTCGCGGCTGAAGATGAACTGTCCCCGCTGCGGCAACTCGACGACGATGTCGGCGTATTTGCCGGTGAACCCGTGATCGTCAAATGGCAGCCGCGTGTAATAAGCCTTGATGCGTGATGTCGAGACTTCTCCTGCTGCCAGCGCGATCGGCGCGATCAACGCAGTGCCGTCAGGCCGAGTGGAATTCTTCTTCGCAGCTTTTGGTTTCCGAGCACCCACTTGCGACGCGTCAACAACCAGGTTGGCCGCGAGGAGTTTCTTGTGCAGCGCGGGATACGAAACGTCCTGCACGCTGACGTTGCTGTCAATCGCCAGTCCCGCCGCAACAGCCGCGCTTTGCGAGAGCGCCATGAACACCGGTTCCATGCGGATCGAGCCATGCGCGACGTGCGAGGCCGAGACGCAGATCGGCGAGAGGAGGTTTTCGCATTCGCCCTTACGCGGGATGATGGAGCGATAGGAAATGCCATACGGCTTCGGCGGGACGCGCCAGATCACGCCGTCGCTCTTCGCGTGGCCGGTCTCGGTGACGAAATGCTGCACGACGTGCGAGTCCATGCCGAACGAGCCGAGCGCGACCGGATCGGGCGCGGACTTCTTGCCTTCGCAATCGTGCTGGGTCATCACGTAGTCACCGACCATGCGCCGCGCCTCGCGGATGTAAATCATCCACGGCCAGCCGCCGTTGCCGGTGAATTCATCCTTCGGCAACCCGTAAGCTGCCGTCTTCTTGCGGATGGCCTCCGGCACGCGGGGATTGTTCGCCATGGTCCAGAGGAATCCGCGGATGTAAGTCTCATGCTCCTTCTCGATCTCGCGGCGTCTTTCGTAACTGGCTTCGGGATAATCCCAGTTCCCGCCCGGATAATCCGCGCCGACGGCGTGCATGTTGTTCCAATCCACTTTCTTTTTCGCGCCCGCCAGCGGCTCGATGAGCGCGGGCAGCCGGTCATCGCCGGCGTCGAAGTTGCGCAGCAGCAATTCGTGATCAAGCTCGCGATAGCCCGCGGGCTTCTCAAGCGGCATGCGGAGTGTCGGATCGGTCGTCAGGCAGACGCGATAGTTGTAAGCCTGGATTTTCTTGTCGCCTTGACCATTTTTCAGGTTCTCGATTTTGAACACGTGCGGCAGCAATCCGCTGTTCGGGTCGCCGGGCTTCACGTAGGGGTCCACGTCCTTGATGAAATGATCTTTGTCGCGCTGCGTGTAATGGACGCGCGGCTTGGTGTCGCCGCGCCGCACGCCCGCCATATCCTCGCCGTATTGGCTCTCCGGCTCGCGACCGACGGTGTAAGTCACGCCCGCCGCCGCCATCAGGTCGCCGACGTAGGTCGCGTCAATGAACATCTTGCCGCGATAGGTTTTGCCGTTGAGCGTGGTGATGGCCGTGATTCGCTTGCCGGCCATGGTCACGCCCTTGCCGGAAGCGCGGTCGAGCTTCTCGTTGTAAACCACCGTGATGCCGGCGTCCGCGACTATCTTCTCGAACACCTGCTTCCCGACGTGCGGCTCGAAGCTGCGGATGTAATTCGTCCCGTAGGCGGCGGCAATGCCGTCGTAAAATTCCGAGGTGATGCCGCCAAAGGTATTGCGCCGACCGAGAAAATCCGTTGCGCCGAGTCCGCTCGCACTCATGCCGCCGGGAAAGCCGGTGGGATTCACCCACATGACCGAGCGCCCTTCGCGCTTGGCGGAAATCGCCGCGATGACCGCGCCGGACGAATCGCCATAGACGACCAAATCGTAAATCGCCTCCGGCGACTTGCTTGGCAGTGCCAGTTCGGCAGCGTGCAGCGTGGCCAGCGGCGCGAGCAGCAGGGCGGTGAGGGTGAGGATTGTGAGTTTGTTCATGTTTGCTTGCCTTAACTTTGCTTTATGCACCTTCTCCGGCAATGGCTGCGATGAGCGGCGCGGGATCAGGCAGTCCGTGAGGATGATGGTCGGCCCCCTCCTTTGGAAAGAGCTTCAGACGCCCCCCATTGTCTTGCCACAACTTCATAAGGTGGGCAGCGTTGTCCTCGTAGGGAACGACCGAGTCGGCCGTGCCGTGGCAGGAAATCAGAAGCACACCGGCCTGGATAGCGGGCAACATTCCATCGCAGGGTTTGGCGGCCTTTTCCCAAGCCTCGGCATCGCCCGTGTAGGCAAACTCCGCCTTGCACAATTTCCAATCCTTCGGGCTGCCCTTGCCCTGCTTGGTGAGTTGAAATCCCGCCGGCCAGGAACGGATGTCGCAGACGCCGTTGTCCAGATAGAGCGCACTCACGCGGTCGGGGTGGAGTCGCGTCCACGCCGTCACATAAAGCCCGCCACGGGAGATGCCCAGCAGGGCCGGCTTGGCGGAAAGCCCGCGCTTGCCGTGCATTTCCTCGTAGACCTTCTCCCAGACTTGCATCGACCGGGGCGATCCGAATTGGTTGCTCACCTTGACATGAACCACATGCCAGCCTTTTTTGACCAAGCCATCCTCAAGGGACTTCAAAACGCCAGGGAACTCACCCACCCACAGCCAAGGATTTCCGGGGGCTGGTTGGGCCGGAACCTTGATCGTGACGGGCTTTCCGGCGATGGAAATATTCTCGACGGTGGCGGGGGCGCTGGCTTGTTTGGGCGCCGTGCGAGATGCATCCGGGCTTTGAGCACCATCTCCGGCGACGACGAGGGTCAATGTCACGGGCGTCTGGTCGCGCACGATTTTGAGTGCAAGCGGGCCGGCACCCTTTTGTGCGGTGAGCCTGAGCATCGGCCGGATCCTGGACACGCGCTGTCCGTTGATTTGCAGCAAGAGGTCACCCGTCTTCAACCCAGCGCGGGCGGCGGCGGAGCCCTTCGGCACCTCAATGATTGCCACACCGCCCTCGTCCTTGGCGATGCCGTAGGCGGAGAACGCCTCGCCATCGAGTTCCTGCAAACGCGCGCCGAGCCATTCCCCAGTGGCGGGGGCGCGCTGCCGGTTCGACTCGGTTTGCACGGGCAGGATTTCCGGCGTGCGGGCGATGGCTTTGAGCGCGGGTTTTTTCACACCAAAGCGGTCCATCGGGAAATTTTTAAAGCCCAGCTTCAACGCAGGAGAGCCCTCGCGCACACGGAAGTCGCCTTTGGCGGGGTCGATGAACCCCGGATCGCCGGCGAGGGAGTTCGCGTCCCAACCCATGGCCTGCGCGGCCCGCAAGGCGGATTCGGAGCCGAAAAGATTGGAATCACTCACACCGCCCCACTTGTCTTTCGGCATACCGGCCGGCCTGTAGGCGGTCATCCAGATGTTATTCTTCAGGGAATCCTGGCTGCCCTTGTACCAAACATGCGGGCAAGCGGCGCTGTTGTAGCCGATGTTGTTCGTAACGATGCGGCGGTAGCCCTCGCGCAACTTGAGCCCGCCCTTGAGGAACACGTTGTTGTAAATTTCATAGTGGGTGGATCCGTCGTCGAGGTCCACATCCCAGCCGTGGTCGCAACGCCAGCGACTGTTGCGGATGATGGTCGGCGTCCCCGCATCGAGGAAGGGCAGCTCGGGGTTGGTGGCCACGGCCGCCTCGGTCTTGGAACGTTCCCCGCCCCAGAACCGGTCGCGTCCCCAGGAGTTGAACGAGCCGTGATCATGGGTCTCGAGAACCGTGTCGAAGACATCGCAG
>JBIPND010000123.1:0-7249 GCA_044374015.1 Luteolibacter sp.
TCTGGAAAACATCGTCGGTCGAGCCGAAATTGAGTTCCGCTAACAGACGGCCGGCCTCGCGTTCGGCCTCGTTGGAAAATCCGCCGCGCGGAGTTCCCGAAATCAGGTGCAGGCTGATGTCCACCTTCTCGATGCAATAGCGCACCGAGCGCGGGAAATCTTTTCCGTAAATCAGGAAATCCAGCACGCTCTCCGCCGAGATTTCACGCTGCGAGGCGCGGAAGGCCCCCATCGCGCCGCAGGAGCGCAGCACCGCCGACCAATGCAGCGTTTCGTGCGAGACCGATTCCAGGCCGTCGCCGCTGATAGGCAGGAAACTGGAAACATCGAGAAACCGGGTCGTTTTGTCCGCTCGTTCCAAGTGCCGGCCCAGATCCATGAATTCCCACGCCTCGTTGCGCGAGGTGGTGGAAGCCGCCACCCCGAGAAAGGTCACCGCGGATCTCCGCACGTTTTCATAATAGCGCTGGGGATCGTATTTCGCCAGCCGCGAGCCCTCCTCGCTGCGGGAAAACAGATAGAGCGCGTTGATTTCCTCCCACAGCTCGTCGGACAACTGGTCCCGCACCGTCCGGGCGTTCTCGCGGGCCAGGGCGATGCACGAGGCGATGCTGTTCGGGTTGCGCGGGTCGTCCGTTAGAAAGCGGATCACCTCGTCGCTGCCGGTTCTATCGTAAAGTTTGCTGAAAGCCTCCTCGTCACCGGTGCTGAGAATGATCGGCTGCCAGAAACCCCGCAGCCGTTCGCTGTCGAGTTTTTCGTAGTCCAGCAGAAGGTGCTGGTTGACATCGATCAGGCGGGCGAGGTTGTCGGCCCGTTCGACATAACGGACCATCCAGTAAAGTGTGTTGGCGACGCGGGAAAGCATGATGGTTGTTTGGTCAACGGAGCACCCAGGTATCCTTGCTGCCGCCGCCCTGGGAGGAATTCACGATCAGCGAGTCTTTGGTTAGAGCCACGCGGGTCAGGCCGCCGGGCACGATTTTCACCTCGTCGCCGTAGATGATATACGGCCGCAAATCGATGTGGCGGCCTTCCATCGCGCCCTCGCACCAGGTCGGCGAGCGCGAGAGCGATATCACCGGCTGCGCGATGTAGTTGCGCGGATCGGCGATGATCCGCTCGCGGAAAGTGGCGATCTCATCCTTGGTCGCGGTCGGCCCCATCAGCATGCCGTAGCCGCCGGACTCGTTGGCGGCCTTGACCACCAGTTCAGGCAGATTGGCGAGAATGTATTTCATGTCGGCTTCCTCGGAGGCCAGAAACGTCGGCACGTTTGGCAGGATCGGCTCCTGGCCGAGGTAATACTCGATCATCTTGGGCACAAAGTAATAGATCACCTTGTCGTCCGCGACGCCGGTGCCCACCGCATTCGCCAGCGCCACATTGCCCGCGCGATAGGCGTTCATCAGCCCCGGCACGCCGAGCACCGAATCTTTGCGAAACACCACCGGATCGATGAAATCGTCGTCGATGCGGCGGTAGATCACATCCACCCGCAGCAGCCCGCGGGTGGTGCGCATGTAAACGAATTTATCCACCACCACCAGGTCCTTGCCCTCGACGATGTCGATGCCCATCTCGCGGGCCAGATAACAATGTTCGAAATAAGCGCTGTTGTGGCAGCCGGGGGTGAGCAAGACGCACACCGGATCGCCCTCGCGGCGCGGCGAAATGTGGTGGAGCATGTTGAGCAGCTCGCGCGGATAGGAATCCACCGGCCTGACCGCCATGGTTTCGAAAAGCCCCGGGAACGCCCGCTTGAGCGCGTTGCGGTTTTCCAACAGATAGGAAGCTCCCGACGGGCAGCGGCCGTTGTCCTCGAGCACATAATATTTGCCATCGCCGCCGCGGATCAAATCGCTACCGCAGATATGGATATAAATATCCCCCGGCACATCCACCCCGCGGAACTCGGGGCGGTAATGCTTCGCCTGCTCGATGTAAAACCGCGGAATCACCTCGTCCTTGAGGATCTGCTGGTCGTGGTAGATGTCATGCAGGAACAAGTTCAGCGCGACGATCCGCTGCGTCAGTCCCGCCTCCAGATGCTCCCATTCTTCCGCCGGCATCACCCGCGGGATCGGGTCGAACGGGAAAATCCGCTCGGTGCCGCGTTCGTCATGATAGACGTTGAAGGTGATCCCCTGCCGGAGGAAGTAGAGTTCGGAATTCGCCTTGCGGGTGAGGAAATCCCGTTGGTCCAGGTTGCCGAATTTCTGAAGGAGCGGAGCGCAGTGACCACGGACGGATCCGTTTTCGTCAAACATCTCGTCGTAAAACTTGCCGGGATCGTAGCCCTTGAACATTTCCATGGATTTATGAGTTCGAGCTAAGCAGGCGGCGGGCCAACTTTTCAAAGCCGCGCCTGCGGGATTCGATCAAACGCCGCGGCATCCTGGAAACGGGCCGCCGCCTCAAGCCATTTGCTCGTGCAAAACCGCCACGGCATAGTCGCGGTTCATGCGGGCGATGTGCTCGACGCTGATTTCCTTCGGGCAGGCGGCCTCGCACTCGTATTGATTGGTGCAGTTGCCAAAACCCTCCGCATCCATCTGGCGGACCATGGCGAGCACGCGCTTGTGGCGTTCCGGCTGGCCCTGCGGCAAGTGGCCGAGGTGGGAAACCTTCGCCGCGACAAACAGCATCGCGGAGGCGTTTTTGCAGGAGGCCACGCAGGCGCCGCAGCCGATGCAGGCGGCGGCGTCAAAGGCGTCATCGGCATTTTCCTTGGCAATCGGCACGGAATTCGCGTCCACGCTCGAGCCGGTGCGCACGCTAACATATCCGCCGGCGGCGACAATGCGGTCGAAAGCCTCGCGGTCCACGATCAGGTCGCGGATCACCGGGAACGGGTTGGCGCGGAACGGCTCGATCCAGATGGTGTCGCCGTCGGCGAACTTGCGCATGTGCACCTGACAGGTGGTGATGCCGCGCTCCTTGCTGTGAGGAACTCCGTTGATGGTGAGCGAGCAGGAGCCGCAGATCCCCTCGCGGCAGTCGTGGTCGAAATGAATCGGTTCCTGACCTTTCCCGATCAACCCCTCATTGACGATATCGAGCATTTCAAGGAACGACGCCTCGGCGGGAATGCTTCGAGCATCATAGGTTTCGATCTTGCCCGGGGCTTTAGGCCCGGACTGCCGCCAAACTTTGAGTGTCAGGTTCATGGGGAATGCAATGCGATTTTAAATGAGTGACCGCGGCAATCATGTCGCAGTTGTCAACGCGCTCAGACTAGATCGGTTTGTGTTCCGGGCTAGGAGAAAAATCCGTTTTTATGACCGATTTCTCGGATTTCCCGCGCATTTGTTGAGCCACTCCGGATGGTGGTAAAAAATCCGAAAATCGGGTTGACCCATTTCCCGCGCAGTGATTCTTTTCCCGCGTCGCGACAAGTCAGGCGGCCCGATTGAACGCTCCCTTGGGTTTTGGGTTTTTCCCGGGGATCATCGATCGGGCCGCTTTTGCGCATTGCAGGAGCGGCGCTTGAAACCGGTGGGTGCCGGGGAAGCCGAAAATCCACAACCGATAGCCGATGGTTTTCCGATAGGTGTCGGGAGCTTGATCGTTCATACGCGCAGCCTGCACCAAATCGTGAGGCCGCGCGATGACAAATCCGGGGGGGATTTTCGAATGATCAGTCCTGCGTGTTCGGCGAAGAGCGCTTTCAATCTAGCAGCCGCTTCCGGCATGCCCTCGGCAGTTTCGAGATCCTCATCGAAGAGCGGCATCGGGAAATCCCGAAGCGAAATCAAAGTCACTACCGCTCCCGCATCGCGGGCGGCGGCGGCGGCGAGGGTGGCGAGCTTTTGATTGAGGATGCGGCGCGAAGGCTGCCGCTGAAGGCGAGTATGCGAGGTGGTTTCATATAAGTTAGACAGCGGTGGTTTCCAGAAACGGATAGTCGAGAAAGCCCCCGGGTCCGTCGCCATAAAAGCTGGAAGGATCGGGATCATTGAGAGGCGCCCCCACCCTGAACCGCTCGACCAGGTCCGGGTTGGCGATCGCGGACTTGCCGAAGGCCACCGCATCGGCCTCACCGGACCGGATCGCCGCGCGGGCGGAGTCGGCGGTGAAGCCCTCGTTGGCGATAAAGACACCGCCGAAAGCCTTTTTCAACGATGGCCCGAGGGCCGGTTTGTCGAAAGACTCGCGGGCGCAGATGAAGGCGATGCCGCGTTTTCCGAGTTCACCGGCGAGGTGGTGGAACACGGCTGATAGATCGGTATCGCCGACGCCGTGTGCATCCCCTCGCGGCGCGAGATGCATGCCCACGCGGTCGGCACCCCAGACGGAGGTGACGGCGTCGGTGACTTCCAGCATCAGGCGCGCGCGGTTTTCGATCGACCCGCCATATTCATCGGTGCGGTGGTTGGACGAATCCTGGAGGAATTGGTCGAGCAGGTAGCCGTTCGCGCCATGGATTTCCACGCCGTCGAAGCCGGCGGTTTTGGCATTCCGTGCGGCACGCCGGTAGTCTTGAACGATTCCCGGAATCTCCTCCAAGCCGAGGGCGCGCGGGGTGACAAACGCCTTCTCAGGGCGGATCAAACTGACATGCCCGGCGGCGGCGATGGCGCTGGGAGCGACCGGCAGCGCGCCGTCCAGATAGACGGGATCGGAAATCCGGCCGACGTGCCAGAGCTGGAGCAGGATTTTTCCGCCAGCGTCGTGGACGGCCTTGGTCACGAGTTTCCACCCTTCCACCTGCGCATCCGACCAGATTCCAGGGGTGTTAGGGTAACCCACGCCCTGCGGCGAGATCGAGGTGGCTTCGGATAGAATGAGGCCGAACGCGCTGCGCTGCGCGTAATATTCGGCCATCATCGCATTGGGCACCCGCCCGGCGGAGGCGCGGCAGCGGGTGAGTGGGGCCATGACGATTCGGTTAGGAAAGGTGAAGGCGCCGGCTTGGAACGGTTGAAACAGTGGATCGGACATGTGTTGGATGGATTGGGAAATCAGGCTTCGGGTTTGGCTTCGAGTTTCAGCTCGATGACGACTTCATCGCGGATCAGATCGTCGGCCAGGTATTTTGGTTTCATGGTGGTTGTGATATGGTGTTAGTTGTGAAAGTGGAAATCATTTGAGGTCGAACAGAATCGCCTGGGTGCCTTCCCCGCTGGCGGTGAGTTCGAGGATCCCGGGTTCTTCCAGCGAACAGGCGTCGCCTGCGGTTAGAGGGAGCCCGTCGACGGTGGCCTCGCCGCTGGCGAGGTGAAGCCAGAGACCGCGACCGGGAACAAGCTCGTGCCGGACCGTTTCCCCGGGCCGCGGCTTTAACAGATAGATCGAGGCGTCCTGGGCGATGGTGGCCGAGCCGTCACGCCCGTCGGCGGAAATCACCAGGGTTTTCGCGGCATTTTCCCTGCCCGGTTCCGGCGTCCACTCGGTGTAGGCCGGTGGCAGGCCGCGGCTCTCGGGAGTGATCCAGACCTGGAGAAAACGGGCGGGCTCGGTGGTGGATGGATTGAATTCCGAGTGGCGCACCCCTGACCCGGCGCGCATCAACTGGATTTCACCGGGCTGGAGCACGCGCTTGTTTCCCATCGAATCCTCATGCGCCAGCGTCCCGGAGAGCACGTAGGAGAAAATCTCCATGTCGCGGTGCGGGTGGGTTGGAAAACCACCGCTTGCGGCAACCCGGTCGTCATTGATCACCCGCAGCGACCGGAAACCCATGTGGGCGGGGTCGTAATAGTCCGCGAAGGAAAAGCTGTGCCAACTTTCTAACCAGCCGTGGTCGGCGTGGCCGCGGTCGCTGCCGCGGCGGAGGTTCAGTTTGAGTTGTGAGGTCATGGAGAGATTCTGGCGGTTTTTCCGCAACCGCATCATGCCATTTGCGCAGCCTGAGCATGCCGAAAGCGGATGGGCTGCATGCGGCGGCCTCAGTCCAACAGCTCCGCGTAGTGCTTGCGGGCCAGCGCCATCGAAAGCTCGAGAATCCCCTTGCTGCGGGTGTGGCGCAGCGCCTCGTCGGACATCGCCGCGCATTCGGCGTAACTCAGCGAGCGGATCGCATGGCCGACGCGCGCCACCTGCTGCGGGCCCACCGACAACTCCTCGACCCCCAGCCCGATCAACAAGGGTGTTAGACGGATATCACCCGCCATTTCGCCGCAGATCCCGGTCCAGATCCCGTTGTCGGTTGCGGCATCGATGGTGCGTTTGATCAGCCGGATCACCGCCGGATGAGTCGGCCGATAGAGTTCGGCGACGTGCGGGTTCACCCGGTCCACGGCGACGGTGTATTGGATGAGGTCGTTGGTTCCGATGGAGAAAAAATCCACCTCCGGCGCTAACAAATCCGCGCAGATCGCGGCGGCCGGCACCTCGACCATGATGCCCACCGGAAGATTGGCATCGAAAGGAATCCCTTCCTTTTCCAGTTCGTCCATGCAACGCCTCACCATTTCCTTGCCCCGCCAGACTTCGGATAGACCGGAAATCATCGGGAACATCACCGCGACCTTGCCGAAAGCGCTGGCCCGCAAGACCGCGCGGATCTGCTCGCGAAACATTGCCGGCCGGGCCAGCGAGACCCGGATCCCCCGCCAGCCGAGAAACGGATTCGGTTCGGGATCGGTGAGCGGCTCGACCGGCAATTTATCACCACCCGCATCCAAGGTTCGGATGATCACCGTGTGCGGTTTCATGGCCGCAGCCACCCGGGAATAGACTTCCGCCTGGCGCTCCTCGTCAGGCATTTCCTCGCCGTTGAGCAACAGGAACTCCGTCCGATAGAGCCCGATCCCCTTGGCCTCGCTGCGTTTGACCAGCGGCAGGTCATCGACGAACTCGATGTTCGCGGAAACGGTTAGCTCGCGTCCGTCCGCCGTGGACGTCGCGGCGCCACGCATCGCATCGAGCGATTTGCGGACTTTTGCTTTGAGCTCCGTGAGGCGCTCGTAGCGCTCCAGGGTCTCGGCGGTCGGATGCAGGATGAGTTTTCCGGTGTAGCCATCGAGAATCGCCGGCGCGAGTGCCATCACATCGATGACCGCCCCTTCCAAGCCCACCACCGCGGGAATCCCGAACGCCCGCGCCAGAATCGCCGTGTGCGAGTTCACGCTGCCCTGCTCGGTGGCGAATCCGAGGACGTGGCGGCGGTTCATGGCGGCGGTGTCCGAGGGCGCCAAATCGTAGGCGACCAGAATGTGGAAATCATTGGGACCTTGCGGGCGGCTGTCGCCTTCGTCGCTGAAATTTCTGAGCACCCGCTGGGCGACGTCCTCAATATCGGCGG